>NZ_JBAKHT010000005.1:0-262864 GCF_036906755.1 Micromonospora sp. CPCC 206171
GCCCTCCAGCGCCGATGGTACTGCACTCGGGAGGGTGTGGGAGAGTAGGACACCGCCGGACAACCATTCGATCAGGGCCACCCCTTTCAAGGGGTGGCCCTGATTGGTATATCCACCCGAAACCGCGCCCGGCGCGAGCGGTACCCGAAAAGGGGCCGCGGCGTCGCTCGACGCCACGGCCCTTTCGCAACGGGTCAGCCGCGGGTCTGGACGCCTTCGCGGATCTGACGGAAGAGGCCGGCGGCGTCGTCGACGGAGCGGCTGGGGAACATCGCCATCGCCGCACTGCCGTGATCCGCCCAGCCGCAGATCGCGAAGTCACCGCCGTCCCCGCTGGTGGTGCCGCACTTCATCACCCCGCCCAGCCTGCCGGCGGGCACCTCGCGCAGCCCGGCCACCCGGCCGGTCTCGTCGGCCATCAGGTCGAAGAGGCTGTCCAGGTCGCGTTCCGGCTGCCACAGCAGCGTCGTGCCACCGAAGAGCAGCACCGCGCGGCTCTCGTCCGCCGGGTCCCGGTAGACGGTGCCGAAGCTGGCGTCCAGGTCAATGTCCGCGGCGAACCCGCTGCGCAGGTAGTCCGCCGTGCTGCGGGCCCGCTCCGAGTCGTCCCGGGTCAACCCGGCGACCTGCTCGGGGGCGCTCAGCCGGGTGTCCTTCTGCTGCGCCACCCGCCAGCCGGCGGTGCCCAGGGCGGCGGCGCCGGCCAGGCCGACGGCGAGCGCCGCGGCCAGGACGATCCGCCGACGGCGGGAGGCCGGCGCCCGGCGGATCGGGTCGCTCGCCGGATCCCGGTGGCTCAGCTGGATCGGCTCGTCGGTCAGGTCGACCGGATCGGGCCCCTCGTCGAGCTGACGCTCGGTGAGATGTGCGTCGGACATGTCCGCCACCGTACGCGAATGACAGGTGGCGCACGTCGGGTCCGCGGAAGCGCTCCGTAGACTTTCAGGGTGACCGAGAGACTGGATGCCCGACGCCCCGACGCCCCGACCCTTGCCGGCCAGTACCAGCCCGGCGAGGTAGAGCAGCGACGGTACGAGCAGTGGGTAGCCGCGGGCCACTTCCGGGCGTCGGCGCAGAGCGACAAGCCTCCCTTCACCATCGTCATCCCGCCACCCAACGTCACCGGCTCCCTGCACATGGGGCACGCGTTCGAGCACACGCTGATGGACGCCCTGAACCGGCGCAAGCGGATGCAGGGGTACGAGGCGCTCTGGCTGCCCGGCATGGACCACGCCGGCATCGCCACCCAGAACCTGGTCGAGCGGCAGCTCGCCGGCGAGGGGCTGTCCCGGCACGACCTGGGCCGGGAGAAGTTCGTCGAGCGGGTCTGGCAGTGGAAGGCCGAGTCCGGCGGGGCCATCCTCGGCCAGATGCGCCGCCTCGGTGACGCGGTCGACTGGGACCGCGAGCGCTTCACCATGGACGAGGGCCTGTCCCGGGCCGTGCAGACCATGTTCAAGAAGCTCTTCGACGACGGCCTCATCTACCGGGCCAACCGGATCATCAACTGGTGCCCGCGCTGCCTGACCGCGCTCTCCGACATCGAGGTGGAGCACACCGACGACGAGGGTGAGCTCATCTCGATCCGGTACAGCGACGAGGTGGTGGTGGCCACCACCCGGGCCGAGACCATGCTCGGTGACACCGCGGTGGCCGTGCACCCCGACGACGCCCGCTACCAGCACCTCATCGGCACCGAGGTGGCCGTGCCGCTGACCGACCGGCGGATCCCGATCGTGGCCGACGAGCACGTCGACCCGAGCTTCGGCACCGGCATGGTGAAGGTGACCCCGGCGCACGACCCCAACGACTTCGAGATCGGCCAGCGGCACGACCTGCCCGCGCTGACGATCATGGACGAGCGCGGTGTCATCACCGCCCACGGCCCGTTCCAGGGCCTGGACCGCTACGAGGCCCGGCCGGCGATCGTGGCCGCGCTGCGCGAGCAGGGTCGGATCGTCGCCGAGAAGCGGCCGTACGTGCACGCGGTGGGGCACTGTTCCCGCTGCAAGACCACCGTCGAGCCCCGGCTGTCGTTGCAGTGGTTCGTCAACACCGCCCCGCTGGCCAAGGCCGCCGGGGACGCGGTGCGCGACGGCCGGGTGAAGATCGAGCCGGCCGAGCTGGCCAAGCGCTACTTCGCCTGGGTCGACAACATGCACGACTGGTGCATCTCGCGGCAGCTCTGGTGGGGCCACCGCATCCCGGTCTGGTACGGCCCGGCCGGCGAGATCGTCTGCGTCGGCCCGGACGAGCAGCCGCCCACCGGCGAGGGCTGGCACCAGGACGAGGACGTCCTGGACACCTGGTTCTCCAGCGGCCTGTGGCCGTTCTCCACCCTCGGCTGGCCGGAGCAGACCCCGGACCTGGCGAAGTTCTACCCGACCAGCGTCCTGGTGACCGGCTACGACATCCTCTTCTTCTGGGTCGCCCGGATGATGATGTTCGGCCTGTACGCGATGGACGGCCGGCAGCCGTTCGACGTGGTCGCCCTGCACGGCATGGTCCGCGACGAGCACGGCAAGAAGATGTCCAAGTCCTTCGGCAACGTCGTCGACCCGCTGGACTGGATCGACCGGTTCGGCGCCGACGCCACCCGGTTCACCCTGGCCCGGGGCGCCAACCCCGGCCAGGACGTGCCGGTGAGCGAGGAGTGGTGCCAGGGCTCGCGGAACTTCTGCAACAAGCTCTGGAACGCCACCCGGTTCGCGCTGATGAACGGCGCGCACACCGAGGGGGAGCTGCCGCCCGCCGCCGAGCTGTCGACGGTCGACCGGTGGATCCTGTCCCGGCTGGCGCACGTCACCGCCGAGGTGGACGAGCAGTTCGAGGCGTACGAGTTCGCGAAGGTCTGCGACCTGCTGTACCACTTCGCCTGGGACGACGTCTGCGACTGGTACGTCGAGCTGAGCAAGCCGGTGCTCGCCGAGGGCGGGCCGGCGGCCGAGGCCACCCGACGGGTCCTCGGGCACGTGCTGGACCAGCTGCTGCGGCTGCTGCACCCGGTCATCCCGTTCGTCACCGAGGAGCTGTGGATCGCGCTCACCGGCGGCGAGACGGTGATGACGGCCGCCTGGCCGGTGGCCGACCGTACCCGGGTCGACGACGCCGCGGAGGGCGAGGTCGGCACCGTTCAGCGGGTGGTGACCGAGATCCGGCGGTTCCGCTCCGACCAGGGGCTGCGCCCGACCCAGCGGGTCGCGGCCCGGCTCGACGGCCTCGCCGTGGCCGGGATCGCGGCGCACGAGCCGCTGATCCGTTCGCTGGTCCGGCTCGACGCCCCGGCCGGCGACTTCCAGGCCAGCGCCACTCTCGCCATGCCCGGCGAGGTCAGCGTCGAGCTGGACACCCGCGGCTCGATCGACGTGGCGGCCGAGCGGGCCCGGTTGACCAAGGACCGCGCGGCGGCCGAGAAGGAGGTCGCGCAGGCCCGGGCGAAGCTCGACAACCCCGCCTTCGTCGGCAAGGCCCCCGAACCGGTGGTCGCCAAGATCCGTGACCGGCTGGCGGTGGCCGAGGCGGACCTGACCCGGATCGACGCCGCCCTGGAGGCGCTTCCCTCGTGACCGACCGCACCGATCGCACCGAGTTCACCGACGTCGACGCCGAGCTGGCCGGGCGGGGCTTCACCCGCATGGTCTTCGAGCTGGACCGCATCGAGTCCCTGCTCGACCTGCTCGGCAGCCCGCAGCGGGCGTACCCGTCGATCCACCTGACCGGGACCAACGGCAAGACCTCCACGGCCCGGATGATCGACTCGCTGCTGCGCGCCTTCGGCCTGCACACCGGCCGCTACACCAGCCCGCACCTGGAGACGGTGCGGGAGCGGATCGCCCTGGACGGGGAGCCGGTCAGCGAGGAACGCTTCGTCGCCACGTACCGCGAGGTGAAGCCGCTGGCCGAGCTGGTCGACCAGCGCTCGTCGGAGCCGCTGACCTACTTCGACATGACCACCGCGCTGGCCTTCGCCACCTTCGCCGACGCGCCCGTCGACGTCGCGGTGGTCGAGGTGGGGCTCGGCGGGGCCGAGGACGCCACCAACGTGCTCCAGGCCGGGGTGGCCGTGCTGACCCCGATCGGGCTGGACCACACCGAGTGGCTGGGCGACACCCTGGAGGACATCGCCCTGCACAAGGCCGGGATCATCCACCCCGGCGCCACGGTGATCTGTGCCGCGCAGGACGACGAGGCGGCCCGCCCGATCCTGGAGCGCTGCGTCGAGGTCGGCGCGACCGTCGCCCGGGAGGGCACCGAGTTCGGGGTGCTGCGCCGGGCCGTCGCCGTCGGCGGGCAGGTGCTCACCATCCAGGGCCTCGGCGGCGTGTACGAGGAGGTGTTCATCCCGCTGCACGGCGCGCACCAGGCGCAGAACGCGGCGGTGGCGCTCGCCGCCGTCGAGGCGTTCCTGGGGGCCGGGACGAAGCGGCAGCTCGACGTGGAGGCCGTCCGGGAGGGCTTCGCCACGACCAGCTCGCCGGGCCGGCTGGAGAAGGTGCGTACCGCCCCGACGATCCTGCTGGACGGGGCGCACAACCCGCACGGGATGACCGCCACCGTCACCGCGTTGCAGGAGGAGTTCGCGTTCAGCAAGCTGGTCGGTGTGCTCGCCGTGCTGGCCGACAAGGATGCGGGCAGCCTGCTGGAGCTGCTGGAGCCGGTGCTCGACTCGGTGGTGGTGACCCGCAACAGCTCGCCCCGGGCGATGCCTGCCGACGAGCTGGCCGAGCTGGCCCGCGAGGTGTTCGGGCCGGATCGGGTGGAGGTCACCGAGGAGATGCCGGACGCCATCGAGGCGGCCGTCGCCGAGGCCGAGTCCGACGTGCCCGGTGAGCTGTCCGGGGTCGGCGTGCTGATCACCGGCTCGGTGGTGACCGTGGCCGACGCCCGACGGCTGCTCAAGCGATGAGCACCCCCGACGAGGACCGCCGCGACCCGGTCGCCGACCCGGTCGCGCCGGGGGAGCGGCGGTCCGGGCTGCGCAACCCCGACAGGGCGGTACGCGGCCTGGGCGCCGGAGCGCTGGCCCTGGAGGCGCTGGTGCTGCTGCTCGCCATCCAGCCGATCCGGGTGGTCGGCGGCGACCTGAGCGGGGCGGCCATCGCGGCGATCGTGGCGCTGGCCGTCGTCTGCGTGGTGCTGGCCGGCCGGATGGGGCGGCCCTGGGCCTGGCAGGCCGGCACGGTGGTGCAGGGCCTGCTGCTGCTCGCCGGGCTGCTGCACTGGTCGCTGCTGGCGCTGGGGATCATCTTCGGGCTGGTCTGGGCGTACGCCCTGCACGTCCGCCGGGTCATCCTCGGCTGAGCCGAGCGTCAGGCGTCGGCGCGCTCCCGCCACTGGGTCAGCGCGATGCCGTGCCCGTCCGGGTCGCGGAAGGCCGCCGCCCAGACCTCCAGCTTGGTGCCCCGGTTCACCACCCGGGGCGCGTAGGTGAACTTCACCCCGGAGTCCTTCAGCCGCCGGTAGGCCGCGTCGATGTCGTCCACCTCCAGGTTGACGTGCACCAGCCGGCGGCTGATCGGCGCGGCGCCGGTGACCTCGCGCAGCACCAGGCGGGTGGCGCCGGAGGCGAGCACCGCGTTGCCGGAGCCCCGGTCGATCTCGCCGAAGCCCAGCGACCGGTAGAAGTCCAGCGACCGGGACAGGTCGGTGACCAGCAGGGTCAGCCCGACCCCGCTGATCGGGGCGCCCTCGTCGACCCGGTCGGCCGCCGGGTCGTACCCGAAGATCGCCTCGTCCAGCTCCTCGGGGTCGAGCCGGTCCCGCGGCTCCGGGTCGTCCAGCGGCACGTCCACCGGGTCGACCAGCGGGGCGTCGAAGCGCTCGTCCGCCGGCGGGCGGGGGGACGGGGTGGTGGCCGCCCGGCGCGGCAGCCCGCCGGCCGGCGGGGGCTCGACCAGGGTGCCCTCGAGCACCACCGGACCACCGGGGCGCTGGTGCACCACGATCGGCTCCCGCTCGTCGGGCAGCACCACCGGCTCGGGGCGCAGCGGGTCGGCCGGGGGCGGGTCGCGGAACTCGTCGCGCAGGTCGTCGTGGAAGTCGTCGTCGGGCGTACGGCCGGCCCACGGCGGGGCCTCCTGGACGATGAGCACCTCGTCGACCGGCTCGGCGTCGGCGTACTCGGGCGGCAGGTCGGCGGCGGCGGCGTTCTCCGCGTGGGTGGGCACCTCGTCCCAGAGCACCCGGACGTGCCGCTGGTCGTCCAGCGCCACCCGGATCGGCAGCGTCTGCCCCAGCGAGGGCCACTTGGACACCGGCACCCGCGGCTCGATGATCTTCTTGGAGCGGGGCGGCAGGCCCGGCGCGTCGATCACCAGTTGCAGCTCGCAGCGGCCGAAGGCGTACTGGGTGGGTGGCTCGGAGGCGCTGTGCACGTGCCCGACGCCGATCACCCAGGTGCGGCCGCCGCCCTTGACGGTGGCCAGGGCGATCGCCAGCACCAGCAGGGCCGCGCCGAGGGCCACGATCGACCAGCTGGTCATGCCCAGCCCGAACAGGACCACGAACGTCGCCACGGTGCCGAGGACCGCGGCGATCAGCTTGCGTACCGGCGCGATGGTGCGGTTCCCGCCATTCGCCACAGTGGACCTCCCAGGGGTCAGGACCAGGCTAGGCGGGATCGGCGGCCGCTGGAAGGAGCAGCCGCCGCGCCGACGCCGGGACCGGGTCGCTAGGCTGACCGTACCCAGCCCGGCCGTCTTCCGCGCACAGGAGGAACCCAGCGTGTCCAGCAGCAGCCCGGATGAGCGCACGCTCGTACTGATCAAGCCCGACGCGGTCCGCCGCGGCCTGGTCGGCGAGATCGTCTCCCGCTTCGAGCGTAAGGGCCTGCGGATCGACGCGATGGAGACCCGGACGCTGGACGGGGACTTCGCCGACCAGCACTACGCCGAGCACGTCGACAAGCCGTTCTACCCGCCGCTGAAGGCGTTCATGACCGGTGGGCCGCTGGTCGCCCTGGTGCTCTCCGGCGACCAGGTGATCGAGGTGGTGCGCGGCATGATCGGCGCCACCGACGGCCGCAAGGCCGCCGCCGGCACCATCCGCGGCGACCTCTCCCTGTCCAACCGCGAGAACCTCGTGCACGCCTCGGACTCCACCGACAGCGCCAAGCGCGAGATCGGCCTCTGGTTCCCCGAGCTGGGCTGAACGGAGCTGGGCTGTCCGCCGCCGGCTCCGAACCCCGGACCGGGGTCGGGGCCGTCCGCTGTCTCAGGCGGGGAGCCGGGACAGCTTCGTCGGGTTGCCGACCAGGTAGAACCCGGTGATCCGCCCGTCGACCGTCGCCACGGTCAGCGCGTAGCGGGCCCCGTCGGACCAGCGGATCAGCAGCGCCGGCTGGCCGTTCAGCTCGGCGGACGTCGCCGTCACGGCGCGCGGCCGGGCGTAGATGCCGGCGAAGAACCGGGCGATGCGGTCCGCGCCGTGCACCGGGTTGCGCGCCGCCCGCGCCACGCCGCCGCCGTCGGTCCAGGCCACCGCGTCGGCCGCCACCAGCTCAGTGAGCCGGGGCAGGTCGCCGTCGCGGGCGGCGGCCAGGAACGCCTCCAGCAGCCGCCGCTGCTCGGCCCGGTCGGTGTTGAACCGCCGACGGCCCTCGGCCAGCCGGGCGACCGCCCGATGGTGCAACTGCCGGCAGTCGGCCGCCGACCGGTCCAGGATGTCGCCGATCTCGGCGTACGGCAGGGCGAACGCGGTGTGCAGCACGTAGACCGCGCGTTCCGGCGGGGTGAGCCGTTCCAGCAGGTGCAGCAGCGCCATCGACACGGAGTCCCGCAGCTCGGCGCTGTCCAGCGGGCCGAACGGGGACGGCTCGGTCGGCACCGGCTCGGGCAGCCACGGCCCGACGTACGTCTCCCGGGCGGCCTGGCGGGCGCGCAGCCGGTCCAGGGCCAGCCGGGTCACCACCCGGGACAGGTACCGGCGCGGCTCGGCCACCGACTCCCGGTCCACGTCGAGCCAGCGCAGGTACGCCTCCTGGAGCACGTCCTCCGCGTCGTGCAGGCTGCCCAGCAGCCGGTACGCCAGCCCGAGCAGCATCGGCCGGTGCGCGGTGAGCGCACCGGCCGCCTGCGCCGCTCCGCTGGTGGTCACACCTCGAGCGGCGGCTGGGTCTGGCTGGTCACGCTGATCCGGTTCCACACGTTGATTGTCGCAATCGCGATGATCAGGTCGGCCAGCTCCTTCTCCGACCACACCTTGGCGGCGGCGTCCCACACCTCGTCCGGCACGCCGTGCTGGCCGAGCTGGGTGACCGCGTCGGTCAGCGCCAGCGCGGTCCGCTCCCGCTCGTCGAAGAACGGCGCCTCCCGCCAGGCGGCGACGGCGAAGAGCCGGCGGCTGTCCTCGCCCGCGGCGAGCGCGTCCCGGCTGTGCATGTCCACGCAGAACGAGCAGCCGTTGAGCATCGACGCCCGCAGCTTCACCAGCTCCAGCACGGTGTGGTCGACGTTCGCCTGGGCGTACTTCTCCATCGCGAACACCGCCCGGTACGCCTCCGGCGCCACCTTTGCCATCTCGATCCGGCTCATCTCGGCCTCCCTCAGCAGGTACGAATTCACCCGTACGACGGAACCCGGCGGCGGCGATGTGACGGCCTGTGCTGTGACGGTGGTCATGTCGCCGGGGACGGGGGCGGTGCGATTACTCGGGGGCGATCTTCGACGCCGATCGAGTAGGCTTGGCGACCGTAAGGCGATGACCCGGCCATCACCGGCGAGCCTCCGGAAGAACAGCCGGGTGACCGGCCCAGTAGAACCGGACGGGTCCGGCCCGTCACAGCCGGCCAACGAGCGGGCGGTCGCACCTCGACCGCCAAGCGGGGTGGTACCGCGGGCCGCTCGGGCACGCCGTCGAGGCGTACCCGGAAGGCTCGTCCTCGCAGACCACAGATGAGTGAGCTGCGCGAGGAGAGCGACCCCCGATGGCCTATCCGATGCACGACCCGACCGCCGCCGGTGTCCCGGCGAGCCCGGACCTGCCCGCGGTCGAGCGCCGGGTCCTGGAGCACTGGACGGCCGACAAGACCTTCGAGGCCAGCGTCGAGGCCCGTCCGGCCGGCACCGACGGCAAGAACGAGTACGTCTTCTACGACGGCCCGCCGTTCGCCAACGGCCTGCCGCACTACGGCCACCTGTTCACCGGGTACGTCAAGGACGTGGTGCCGCGCTACCAGACCATGCGCGGCCGGCACGTCGAGCGGCGCTTCGGCTGGGACTGCCACGGCCTGCCCGCCGAGGTGGTGGCCGAGAAGCAGCTCGGCATCACCAGCAAGGCGGAGATCCTCGACCTCGGCGTGGCCCGGTTCAACGAGGCCTGCCGCACCTCCGTGCTGGAGTTCACCCAGGACTGGGAGCGGTACGTCACCCGGCAGGCCCGCTGGGTCGACTTCGCCAACGACTACAAGACCCTCGACCTGGACTACATGGAAAGCGTCATGTGGGCCTTCAAGACCCTGCACGACAAGGGTCTGGTCTACGAGGGTTTCCGGGTGCTGGCGTACTGCTGGCGCTGCGAGACGCCGCTGTCGAACACCGAGACCCGGATGGACGACGTCTACCGGGACCGGCACGACCCGACCCTCTCGGTCTGGTTCGGGCTGACCCCCGACGAGTCCGCGCCCGAGCTGGTGCGTGGGCCGGTCCGGCTCGGCGTCTGGACCACCACGCCGTGGACCCTGCCGTCCAACCTGGCGCTCGCCGTCGGCCCGGACATCGAGTACGCGGTGCTGGAGCGCGACGGTGACCGCTACGTCGTGGGCGCCGCGCGGCTGGCCGCGTACGCCAAGGAGCTGGAAGGTTACGAGCAGGTCGGCACGGTGCACGGCCGGGACCTGGTCGGGCGCCGGTACGTCCCGCTCTACGACTTCCTGGTCGAGCAGGCCGGGGAGAACGCGTACCAGGTGCTCGGGGCGGACTTCGTCACCACCGAGGACGGCACCGGGATCGTCCACCTGGCCCCGGCCTTCGGTGAGGACGACCAGAACGTCTGCAACGCCGCCGGCATCCCGACCGTCGTCACCGTGGACGACCACACCCGGTTCACCGCGCTGGTGCCGCCGTACCAGGGCGAGCAGGTCTTCGACGTCAACAAGCCGGTGATCCGCGAGCTCAAGGAGCGGGGGGTGGTGCTCAAGCAGGACACCTACACCCACTCGTACCCGCACTGCTGGCGCTGCGACACCCCGCTGGTCTACAAGGCGGTGTCGTCGTGGTTCGTCGCGGTGACCAGGTTCAAGGACCGGATGGTCGAGCTCAACCAGCAGATCAACTGGACGCCGGGGCACATCAAGGACGGCTCGTTCGGCAAGTGGCTGGCCAACGCCCGCGACTGGTCGATCAGCCGGAACCGGTTCTGGGGCTCGCCGATCCCGGTGTGGAAGTCCGACGACCCGAACTACCCGCGGCTGGACGTGTACGGCTCGCTGGCCGACATCGAGCGGGACTTCGGCGTACGCCTGACCGACCTGCACCGGCCGGCGGTGGACGAGCTGGTCCGCCCGAACCCGGACGACCCGACCGGGAAGTCCATGATGCGCCGGGTGCCGGAGGTGCTGGACTGCTGGTTCGAGTCCGGCTCGATGCCGTTCGCCCAGGTGCACTACCCGTTCGAGAACGCGGACTGGTTCGAGCACCACTACCCGGGCGACTTCATCGTCGAGTACATCGGGCAGACCCGCGGCTGGTTCTACACCATGCACGTGCTGGCCACCGCGCTGTTCGACCGGCCGGCGTTCCGCAACTGCCTCAGCCACGGCATCCTGCTCGGCTCGGACGGGCGCAAGATGTCCAAGAGCCTGCGCAACTACCCGGACGTCTACCACGTCTTCGACGCGTACGGCTCGGACGCGATGCGCTGGATGCTGATGTCCTCGCCGGTGCTGCGCGGCGGGGACATGCCGGTCACCGAGGCGGGCATCCGGGACGCCGTCCGGCAGGTGCTGCTGCCGCTGTGGAACGTCTGGTACTTCTTCTCGCTCTACGCCAACGCCGACGGCTACACCGCCCGTCGCCGGACCGACTCGACACACCTGCTCGACCGGTACGTGCTGGCGAAGACGAACGAACTGGTCGAGACGGTCCAGGGGCAGATGGAGGCGTACGACATCTCCGGCGCCTGCGCCACCGTCCGGTCCTACCTGGACGCGCTGACCAACTGGTACGTGCGCCGCTCCCGGGACCGGTTCTGGTCGGGCGACGCCGAGGCGTTCGACACCCTGTGGACGGTGCTGGAGACGCTCTGCCGGGTGGTGGCGCCGCTGGCGCCGCTGACCGCCGAGGAGATCTGGCGCGGCCTCACCGGCGAGCGGTCGGTGCACCTGACCGACTGGCCGTCGGCGCAGGACTTCCCGACCGACCACGAGCTGGTGTCCGCGATGGACAACGTGCGCGCGGTCGCCTCGGCGGCGCTGTCGCTGCGCAAGGCCAAGGGCCTGCGGGTGCGGCTGCCGCTGTCGAAGCTGACCGTGGCCTCGCCGGTCGCGGAGCAGCTGCGGCCCTTCGCCGACCTCGTCGCCGACGAGGTCAACGTGAAGGAGGTCGTCTTCTCCGACGAGGTGTCCGCGTACTGCCAGCAGGTGCTGACCGTGGTGCCGCGCGCGCTCGGCCCCCGGGTCGGCAAGGCGGTGCAGCAGGTGATCAAGGCGGTCAAGGCGGGGGAGTGGGAGCTGGTCGACGGCGCCCCGGTCGCCGCCGGCGTCACCCTGGCCGAGGGCGAGTACGAGCTGCGGCTGGTCGCCGCCGACGCCGAGCACTCCGCGCCGCTGCCCGGCGGCGAGGGCGTGGTCGTGCTGGACACCGAGGTCACCCCGGAGCTGGCCGCCGAGGGCCTGGCCCGGGACGTGGTCCGGGTGGTGCAGCAGGCCCGCCGGGACGCCGACCTGGACGTCTCGGACCGGATCGTGGTGGCGGTGTCGGCCTCCGACGAGGTGCGCGCGGCGGTGTCGGCGTACACCGACTTCGTGGCCCGGGAGGTGCTGGCCGACACGGTCGACTTCGCCGAGGGCGTCGACGGCTTCGCCGGCGAGGTCGGCGAGGGCGAGCGCGTGACGGTGGCCGTCCGCCGGGTATGAGGTAGTGCGGCGGTGGCGGTCCGGCGGTGGTGTCGCCGGGCCGCCGCCACCGGCCCCGCCCGAGCCCCGACAGGCCCGCTCACCAGCCGGCCGGCCCGCCACCCGCGCGGGGCTCCGTGTACCCGTCCGCTACCGTGACACCGCCTGTTCACGTACGACCGCCGGAGGACCAGTGCCCCTGCTCTACACCATCGGCAAGCTCACCGTGGCGCCCGCGCTCCGGCTGGCCTTCCGTCCGACCGTGGAGGGGTTGGAGCACATCCCGGAAACCGGTGGTGCGATCTTCGCGGGCAACCACCTCTCGGTCGCCGACGAGCTCTTCCTCGGCACCGTGGTCCCGCGGCACCTGGCCTTCTGGGCCAAGTCGGAGTACTTCAAGGGCACCGGGCCCAAGGGCGCCTTCTCCAAGTTCGTGCTCACCGGCCTGGGCGCCATCCCGGTCGAGCGGGCCGGCGGCCGGGCGGCGCTGACGGCGTTCGACGCCGCCATCCCCGCGTTGCAGGGTGGTGACCTGGTCGCGGTCTATCCGGAGGGGACCCGCTCGCCCGACGGGCGGCTCTACCGGGGGCGTACCGGCACCGTCCGGCTGGCGGTGGCGGCCGGCGTGCCGATCATCCCGGTCGGCATGATCGGCACGGACAAGGCCCAGCCGATCGGCGCCCGGGTGCCCCGGCCCGGCCGCGCGAAGATCACCGTACGGTTCGGCAAGCCGCTGGACTTCACCGGCCGCTCCGACGACCGGACCTCGCTGCGCGCGATGACCGACGAGCTGATGGCCGAGATCCAGAAGCTCACCGGCCAGGAGTACGTGCCGCGCTACGCCCCGCCGCGCCCGGCGCCGGGCGACACCCCCGCCTGACCCGGTCCCGGCGCCGCCCCTCGGCGCACCTCAGGGCTGCGCCGGCGCCGGCGTGACGATCTGTTCCCGCAGGGTGTCCAGCAGGCGGGCGCTGTCGTCGACGGAGAGCCGGGTGAAGACGGCGGTGGTGATGCTGCCGTAGTCGACCGACGTGCAGACCACCACGTCCGCGCCGTCGGACCGGCCGGTGGCGCACCGCTCGTACCGGCCGCGCACCCCGGTCTCGACCGTCTGGGGTGCGTCGAGCCGGTAGGTCTCGGTCAGCCGGGTCATCTCGTCGTCCGCGTCGGACTCCGGGTTGAACCGGAAGCCGGTGCCGCCGAACACGGTGACCCGCTTGCCGTCGCCGGTGCCGTAGACCCCGGCGAAGACATCCTCGGAGAGCAGGTTCGCCGCGCGTACCTCCGCCTTGAGCCGCTTGGCGGTGGCCTGACTGCCGGCGTCCTGCCGCAGCGTCAGGTCGGCCACCTGGCCGGGCAGCGCGGCGTCGGCCGGGTACTGCTCCCACATCGGCTTGCCGAACCAGGCCGGGCAGCCGCAGCAGCAGACCAGGCTCAGCAGCAGCACCCAGGGCCAGCGGCGGCGACGCCGGACCGGCACCGGGACGTACCCGCGGGGCGCTTCCCACCCGAGTGGCGGGGTGACCGCCTTCGGCCGGCGGCCCCGGCGCTGCTTGGGTGGCGCGGGCGGCGGGGGCGGGGGCGGTGCCGGCCGGGACGGGGCGACCGGCGGCGGCGACACCGGGTGCGCGGCGTGCGGCGGGTACGGACGGGCCGGCGGCGGTGCGGCCTCGTACGGCCGGGCAGCCGGAGGCGCAGCCTCGTAGGGCCGGGTGACCGGCGGCGTGGGGTAGGGCAGGGTCGGTGGGAGCGCGGGGAGGTGGTGGTGCTCCAGCTCCCAGGAGCCGGTGTCCGCGCCCGCCCACGGGTCCACCGGGGTGCAGTGTTCGGGCAGCTCGACCGGGGTGAGCGGGACGGGCGTGGGCTCCGCCGACTCGCCCCACGCGCGGCGGCGCGGCGGCGGGGGCGGGACCGCCGCGGAACCGGTCCAGCGCGGCGCGGGCGGCTCCGGCTCGACCCGGGTCGGCTCGGGGGCGCCGGGCGCACCGGTGTCGACCCGGGCGGGCTCCGGGGTGGCGGCCGGCAGACCGGTGTCGACCCGGGTGGGGTGCGGGGCCGCAGGCGCACCGGTGTCGACCCGGGTGGGCTCCGGTGCGCCGGGCGCAGGGGTGTCGAGCCCGGTGGGCGGTGCGGTGTCGATCCGGGTGGGCGCAGGTGCGTCGTCGGTGGGGGCGGCGTCGGCCGGAGCTGACTCCGGGTCGTCGGACGTCCGGCCCTCGACGGGTGGGGCCGGTGAGGTCGGCGCGGTGGGATCGTCCGGGGACGTGGTGGCCGGCTCGGGTGCCGTCCGCTCCGGGTCGCCCGGGTCGGCGGCCCGGTCGGCGGGCAGCTCACGGGTGCCCTCCGGGCCCGTGCGGGGCCCGGCGTCGGCGGGTACGGGCGAGGGGGCCGGCTCCTCGGCGACGGCCGGCTCCTGGCCGACGTCGGTGACCGGGGGGCTCCCGTCGGCCGGCCGGTCCGCCCCCGGCTGCGGCTGCGGCATCGCGGCAATCTCCTCTCGCGCCGGTTGCGAGGTTAGTACCGGCATGCCACCGGCGACGAACCCGTCCACCGTCGGTCGCCCTCGGGCGACGCCGGGTGAGGATGCCGTACCGGGTCAAACCGCCGGCGCTCCGGCGGGGGCCTCAAGATCGGGTCGCACCTTCCGGAGTCGCAGGACGGCGTGTCGTCTCGCTGAATGCGACTCGATCATGGGGATCGGGTGGTGGTGGCGGGGAGCCCGCGCGGGGGGGCGTTCACCCGGGCGGGGCAGCGGGTGCGCTCCGGGTGGGTTCGTTCGGGGGTGGCGGCCGGTGCGGCGCGGTGGGCGGCCGACGGGCGCGTACCCTTGGGCATCATGAGTGCCCCGTCCACGACGCCGCGCCCCGCCGCGGCCAATTCCGTCTGGCCCCAGCTGGAGCCGTTGCTGCCCCAGGTGACCAAGCCCATCCAGTACGTCGGTGGCGAGTTGGGCGCGGTGGTCAAGGACTGGGACGCGGCCACCGTGCGCTGGGCGCTGATGTATCCCGACGCGTACGAGGTCGGCCTGCCCAACCAGGGCGTGCAGATCCTCTACGAGGTGCTCAACGAGCTGCCCGACGTGCTCGCCGAGCGCACCTACGCGGTCTGGCCGGACCTGGAGAAGCTGATGCGCGCCCACGGCGTGCCGCAGTTCACCGTCGACGCGCACCGCTCGGTGCGCGACTTCGACGTGTTCGGCGTCTCGTTCTCCACCGAGCTGGGCTACACCAACCTGCTCACCGCGATCGACCTGGCCGGCATCCCGCTGCTCGCCGCCGACCGTACCGACGCCGACCCGGTGATCCTGGCCGGCGGGCACGCCGCGTTCAACCCGGAGCCGATCGCCGACTTCGTCGACGCCGCCGTGCTGGGCGACGGCGAGGAGGCGGTCCTGGAGATCACCACGATCGTCCGGCAGTGGAAGGCCGAGGGCTCCCCGGGTGGCCGCGACGAGCTGCTGCTGCGGCTGGCCCGCACCGAGAGCGTCTACGTGCCGCGCTTCTACGACGTGGACTACCTGCCCGACGGCCGGATCCAGCGGGTCGTGCCGAACCGGGCGGACGTGCCGTTCCGGGTGCACAAGCGCACGACGATGGACCTGGACGCCTGGCCGTACCCGAAGAAGCCCCTCGTGCCGCTCGCCGAGACCGTGCACGAGCGGTACGCGGTGGAGATCTTCCGGGGCTGCACCCGGGGCTGCCGGTTCTGCCAGGCCGGCATGATCACCCGCCCGGTGCGGGAGCGCTCGATCACCACCGTCGGCCAGATGGTCCGCGACGGGCTGGAGTTCTCCGGCTTCCACGAGGTGGGCCTGCTGTCGCTGTCGTCGGCCGACCACTCCGAGATCGGCGACATGTGCTCCGGCCTCGCCCAGCAGTACGAGGGCACCAACGTGTCCCTGTCACTGCCGTCGACCCGGGTGGACGCGTTCAACATCGACCTGGCCCAGGAGCTGTCCCGCAACGGCCGGCGGACCGGCCTGACCTTCGCCCCGGAGGGCGGGTCGGAGCGGATCCGCAAGGTCATCAACAAGATGGTGTCGAAGGAAGACCTGATCCGCACCGTCGTCACCGCGTACACCAACGGCTGGCGGCAGGTGAAGCTGTACTTCATGTGCGGCCTGCCCACCGAGACCGACGACGACGTCCTCGAGATCGCCGACATGGCGCACGAGGTCATCAAGGCCGGCCGGGCCGCCACCGGTTCCAAGGACATCCGCTGCACGGTCTCCATCGGCGGCTTCGTGCCGAAGCCGCACACCCCGTTCCAGTGGGCGCCGATGGAGCGCCCCGAGGTCATCGACCACCGGCTCAAGATCCTCAAGCAGGCGATCAACTCGGACCGCTCGCTGGGCCGGGCGATCGGCTACCGCTACCACGACGGCGAGCCGTCACTGATCGAGGGCCTGCTCAGCCGCGGTGACCGCCGGGTCGGCGCGGTGATCCGCAAGGTCTGGGAGAACGGCGGCCGGTTCGACGGCTGGAGCGAGCACTTCTCGTACCAGCGCTGGGTGGACGCCGCCGCCGAGGTGCTGCCGACCTTCGGCGTGGATCTGGACTGGTACACCACCCGGGAGCGCGACGAGCTGGAGGTCCTGCCCTGGGACCACCTCGACTCGGGCCTGGACAAGGACTGGCTCTGGCAGGACTGGCAGGACTCGCTCTCCGAGTACGAGCAGGACGACTGCCGCTGGACCCCGTGCTTCGACTGCGGCGTCTGCCCGTCGATGGACACCGAGATCCAGATCGGCCCCACCGGCCGGAAGCTGCTCCCGCTCACCCCGGTCAACGGCCTGAAGGTCCCCACCGGCGCCCAGCAGTGACCGTACGGGGCGGGTGCGCCGCGCGTGGGCGCGCCACCCGCCCCGCCCGGCGATCATGAAGTTATTGTCACCGGCATCCGTGGCACCTTCATGACCGACCGGTCCTGACACCGAGGAGCACGACGATCAGCAAAAAACCACAGCCGGAGGGCGGGCAGGCGCCGGTCGTCCAGCGTGTCCGGATCCGGTACGCCAAGCGCGGCCCGCTCCGGTTCACCTCGCACCGGGACTTCGCCCGGGCCTTCGAGCGCGCGCTGCGCCGGGCCGGCGTCCCGATCGCCTTCTCCCAGGGCTTCACCCCGCACCCCAAGATCTCCTACGCCAGCGCGGCCCCCACCGGCGTCGCCAGTGAGGCGGAGTACCTGGAGATCGGCCTGCGCGAGCCGGTCGACCCGGAGCAGCTGCGCGCCGCGCTGGACGCCGCGCTCTCGCCGGGGCTGGACGTGCTCGACGCGGTGGTCGCCGGGAGCGGCAGCCTGGCCGACCGGATCGAGGCCTCGCACTGGCGCATCGAGCTGCCCGAGGTCGAGCCGGCGGTACTGGAGGCGGCCGTCGCCGCGTTCACCGCCGCCGCCGAGATCCAGGTCGAGCGGATGACCAAGCAGGGCCGGCGTACCTTCGACGCCCGGGCCGCCGTCATGCGCATCGATGTGGTGCCGCCCGCGGAGACGCCTTCCGGGGTGCCGGGCTCCTCGTGTGCGATACTCGAACTGGTCGTGCGGCAGGTCACCCCGTCCGTACGGCCCGATGACGTCCTTTCCGGCCTCCGCGTGGTGGCCGACCTGGTGCCGCCGGTTTCGCCGAGGGTGATCCGGCTGGCGCAGGGCACGCTGACCGCGCAGGGTGCGATCGTGGATCCGTTGGACGCGGACCGCGACGGGGCAACCATCGGTGAGCACTGACCGACGGTCGGTGCTCTAGGCAGGCAGACTTCGGCGGTCGCGCACCTCGCGCGCCCGGCGGAAACACTTTTGCGGCAACCCTGCGTGGCAGCGCTCACCCGCGCCCGGGGCGGCCAGAACTGGAGAACGTCCATGCTCGAGAACGAGCCCGAGGGCGGCGAACGGACCGGCGCCCAGCCGGCCGGCCAGACCGCCGACACCACCGACAGCACCACCGACAGCGCCGCCGAGGCCGCGCCGAAGCGCCGCCGCACCACCCGGCGCAAGGCGGCCCCGCTGAACCAGTCGGAGCAGGTCGAGGCGCCCGCCGAGGCGTCGGCGGCCGCCGCGTCCGCCACCGACGAGGCGCACCAGGGCGAGGTGCTGGCCCCGATCGCCGGTGAACTGGACACCGCGCCCAAGACCACCCGTCGCCGGCGCAAGGCGACGCCCGCCAAGGCCGCCGAGGAGCCGGAGGTGGCCACCGGCGCCGAGGAGCACGCGGCGGAGGTCGTCCCGCCGGTGAAGGTCACCCGTACCCGCCGCAAGAAGGCCGCCGCCCCGGCGGCCGCCGAGCCGGCCGCCGAGATCCCCGCCGAGCCGGCCGTGGCGGCCGCGCCGGTGGCCGAGCCGGTCGAGGAGGAGGAGCCCGCCGTCGAGGCGGCGGCGCCCACCGAGCCCACCGCGGTCGACGAGGCCGAGGCCGCCGAGGCTGTCGAGGCCGCCACCGAGGAGGCCCGGCCGGGTGCCGCCGAGCCCGCCGTCGCCGCCTCCGGCGTCGAGAGCCGGGCCGGCGAGGTCCCGCCCGGTGTCGCGGTGCCCGGCGCTGAGCCGGCGGAGGCCGCGCCGGAGCCGCGTACCCGCCGTCGGCGGGCCGCGCTCTCCGCGCCCACCGTGCTGTTCATGGCCCCGCTGCCCGAGGAACTGCCGGCCGTTCGCGTGGTCGAGCCCGGCCCGGCGGCGGCCGAGGAGGCCGTCGAGGAGCCGGCCGAGACCGGTCGCCGGCGTCGCCGCGGTCGCCGCGAGGTCGAGCCGGTCGAGGTGCTCGAGGTCGAGGAGGAGCCCACCGGCGAGGCCGAGGAGGCCGCCGAGGTCGAGGCCGAGGACGAGGACGAGGACGAGGACGAGAGCGCGGCGGCCCGCCGTCGCCGTCGTCGTGGTCGCCGGGGCCGCGGTCGCGGCAAGGGCGGCGCCGAGGACAGCGACGAGGAGGAGGCCGAGGAGGCCGTGCAGGCCGAGGCCGAAGAGGCCGAGGAGGCCGAGGCCGAGGAGGAGGAGGGCGAGGGCGAGGGGCTGACCCGTCGCCGGCGCCGTCGCCGCCGCCGCGGCGCCGGGGACGTCGAGGGGGCCGCCGAGGACGGCGTGCCCACCGTGGTCAAGATCCGTGAGCCGCGCAAGGCCGTCGACGAGGTGCAGGGCGTCTCCGGCTCGACCCGGCTGGAGGCCAAGCGCCAGCGCCGTCGGGACGGCCGCGAGCAGCGTCGTACCCGGCCGCCGATCCTCAGCGAGTCGGAGTTCCTGGCCCGCCGGGAGGCGGTCGACCGGGTGATGGCGGTACGCCAGCGCGGCGACCGCACCCAGATCGCGGTCCTGGAGGACGGCGTGCTGGTCGAGCACTACGTCACCCGCAACTCCTCCGGCACCATGGCCGGCAACGTCTACCTCGGCAAGGTGCAGAACGTCCTGCCCAGCATGGAGGCGGCCTTCGTCGATGTCGGGCGCGGCCGCAACGCCGTCCTGTACGCCGGTGAGGTCAACTGGGACGTGAGCGGACTGGAGGGGCGGGCCCGCTCGATCGAGCAGGCGCTGCGCTCCGGCGACTCGGTGCTGGTGCAGGTCACCAAGGACCCGATCGGGCACAAGGGCGCGCGACTGACCAGCCATATCGCGCTCTCCGGCCGCCACCTGGTCTACGTGCCGAACGGCAACGCCTCCGGCATCAGCCGGAAGCTTCCGGACAACGAGCGCAAGCGGCTGCGGGACGTGCTGAAGAAGCTGGTCCCCGACGGCGCGGGCGTGATCGTCCGGACCGCCGCCGAGGGCGCCAGCGAGGACGAGCTGGCCCGCGACGTCAAGCGGCTCCAGGCCCAGTGGGAGGACATCCAGGCCAAGGCGGCCGAGGGTGGCGCCCCGGTGCTGCTCTACGAGGAGCCGGACCTGGTCATCCGGGTCGTCCGGGACCTGTTCAACGAGGACTTCCGCGAGCTGGTCATCGAGGGCGAGCAGTCGTACGACATGGTCGAGTCGTACCTGTCGCACGTCTCGCCCGACCTGGTCGCCCGGCTGCGCCGGCACGTCGGCACCGCCGACATCTTCGCCGAGTACCGGATCGACGAGCAGATCATCAAGGGGCTGGACCGGAAGGTCTTCCTCCCCTCCGGCGGGTCGCTGGTCATCGACCGCACCGAGGCGATGACCGTCATCGACGTCAACACCGGCAAGTACACCGGCTCCGGGGGCAACCTGGAGGAGACGGTCACCCGCAACAACCTGGAGGCGGCCGAGGAGATCGTGCGCCAGCTCCGGCTGCGCGACCTCGGCGGCATCGTGGTGATCGACTTCATCGACATGGTGCTGGAGTCAAACCGCGAGCTGGTGCTGCGCCGGCTGACCGAGTGCCTGGGCCGGGACCGGACCAAGCACCAGGTCACCGAGATCACCTCGCTCGGCCTGGTGCAGATGACCCGCAAGCGGATCGGCGCGGGCCTGCTGGAGGCGTTCAGCGAGACCTGCGAGTGCTGCAAGGGCCGCGGCCTGATCATCCACACCGAGCCGGTGCCGGAGAAGCCGCGCGGCGGCGCCGGCGCGGGGGAGAAGGTCAAGGCGGTCGCCTCCTCGGTGGCCGCCGCCCCGGCGACCGAGCAGACCGGCGCGCCGTCGCGGCGGCGCTCGCGCAAGGCCGCCGCCGCGCCGGAGCGCACGGTGGTGGAGACCACCGAGGCCGCCGACACCGACCGGGTGGCCGAGGCGGAGGCCGAGTACCACGACACGATGGGCTACGACCTGTCCCGGTACGAGACGGGGACGCCGGCCGCACCGGCCGTCGCCGACAGCCTGGAGGGCGAGTCGGCCCGGCTGGCCGGGGCGGACGACCCGGACGCGCTGGGCGACACCGAGGAGGAGAGCGGCGAGGGCGGCACCGGCCGGCGCCGGTCCCGCCGCGGCGGTCCCCGTCGGCGGACCCGCCCCTGACCGGCTGACCAGCCCGACGTTTCGCAGGGCCCCTCTCCCGGCAACAGTGCCGGCGGGAGGGGCCCGGTCGCGTTCTCCGGCCCCGGCTACGATCGGTCACCCCCGGCTAGGAGAAGACAATGCGCCGCCTGCTCGCCGCCACCCTGGTGACCGCCGTCCTGCTGACCGGCTCCGGCTGCTCCGGCGACCGGTCCGACGAGGCCACCCCGGCCACCACCGGCCCGTCCACCGGCCCGTCGGCCACCTCGACCGTGCTGCCGTCCGCCCCGGTCAGCGTCGCCCCGGCGGGCGGCAACGGGCCACAGGTCTGCGCCGCCGCCGAGCAGGCCTCCTCGGCGGCCGTGCGGACGTACGTCGAGGAGCTGGGCAAGATGATCGCCGCGGTCGGCGCGAACGACAGCACCGGGGCGGAAACCGCCCGGAAACGGGCGGAGTCGGCGCTGACGAGTTGGCGGTCGGCGCTGCAGGAGCAGTCCGCCCGGGCCACCGATCCGCAGTTGAAGACCCTGCTCACCGACCTGGCCACCGAGGTCGGCACGCTGGGCGCCGACGTCGAGTCGATCGACGAGACCGAGCTCGACCGCCTCCAGCAGCGCCTCGACCAGCTCTGCGGGCGCTGACCGGCGGGCCCGGTTTGGGTGTCACCCGGTCCATGGCGTACGCTTGCCTGCGGCGCACTTTGGTGTGCCGAGTTCCCGCGTGCCCGCGCCGCCGGTGTCACTGCTACCCGGCGAGTCGCCGTGGGAACGACCAGCCAGCAGCCTCAACGACAGGGAGTCCGCCTCCGATGTACGCGATCGTCAAGACCGGCGGCAAGCAGTACAAGGTCGCCGAGGGCGACGTGATCGAGGTCGAGAAGCTCGCCGGTGCCCCCGGCGACGCGGTGAAGCTCACCGCGGTGCTCCTCGTCGACGGTGACGACCTGGTGACCGACGCGGCGAAGCTTGCCTCGGTCGCGGTGTCCGGCGAGATCGCCGCGCACACCAAGGGCCCGAAGATCCGGATCCACAAGTTCAAGAACAAGACCGGCTACCACAAGCGCCAGGGTCACCGCCAGCCGCTGACCCAGGTCAAGGTGACCGGCATCTCCAGCGGGAAGTAGGTCGTCCTCCAATGGCTCACAAAAAGGGTGCGTCCAGCTCGCGTAACGGTCGTGACTCCGCGGCCCAGCGACTCGGCGTGAAGCGCTTCGGTGGTCAGGTCGTCAGCGCGGGTGAGATCCTCATCCGTCAGCGTGGCACCAAGTTCCACCCCGGTGACCTGGTCGGCCGCGGCGGAGACGACACGCTCTTCGCGCTGGCCGCCGGTGCGGTCCAGTTCGGCACCAAGCGCGGTCGCAAGACCGTCAGCATCGTGCCGCAGCAGTAATACGCAGGCGTCGCGGGCCGTGGACCTCGGGTCCCGGCCCGCTTCGTCTTTTCGCACGCGGGGGCGTACTCCGCTGGAAGGATTGGCGTCGTGACGACGTTCGTTGACCGGGTCGTCCTGCACATGCAGGCCGGCGACGGTGGGCACGGCTGTGCCTCGATCCACCGGGAGAAGTTCAAGCCGTTCGGCGGCCCGGACGGGGGCAACGGCGGGCACGGCGGCAGTGTGTCACTGGTGGTCGACCCCCAGGTGACCACGCTGCTGGACTTCCACTTCCGCCCGCACCTGAAGGCCGAGAACGGCAAGGGCGGGGCCGGATCGAACCGCGACGGCGCCAACGGCCACGACCTGGTGATCAAGGTGCCGAACGGCACCGTCGTGCAGACCCTCGACGGCGAGGTGCTGGCCGACCTGGTCGGCGTGGGCACGACCTTCGAGGCGGCCCGGGGCGGTCGCGGCGGTCGCGGCAACGCGTCGCTGGCCAACGCCCGGCGCAAGGCGCCCGGCTTCGCCGAGCTGGGCGAGCCGGGCGACCGGCTGGACGTGGTGCTGGAGCTCAAGAGCGTCGCCGACGTCGGTCTGGTGGGCTTCCCGTCCGCCGGCAAGTCGTCGCTGATCGCGGTGATCTCCGCCGCCAAGCCGAAGATCGCCGACTACCCGTTCACCACGCTGGTGCCCAACCTGGGCGTGGTCCGGGTGGACAACCACACCTTCACCGTCGCCGACGTGCCGGGCCTGATCCCCGGCGCGGCCACCGGCCGGGGGCTGGGGCTGGAGTTCCTCCGCCACGTCGAGCGCTGCGCCGTGCTGGTGCACGTGGTCGACACCGCGACGCTGGAGCCGGGCCGCGACCCGCTCGCCGATATCGACGCCATCGAGGCCGAGCTCACCCAGTACGGCGGCCTCGCCGACCGGCCGCGGCTGGTCGCCCTCAACAAGATCGACGTACCGGACGGGCGGGATCTCGCCGAGATCGTCCGGCCGGACCTGGAGGCGCGCGGCTTCCGGGTGTTCGAGGTCTCCACGGCCACCCGCGAAGGGCTCAAGGAGCTGATGTTCGCGATGGCCGAGGTGGTCGAGCAGAGCCGCCAGGCGGCGCCGCCGGCCGAGCCGACCCGGATCGTCATCCGCCCGAAGGCGGTCGACGACGCCGGCTTCACCATCGACGTGGAGGAGGACGGCTCCTTCACCGTGCGCGGTGTCCGGCCCGAGCGCTGGGTCCGGCAGACGAACTTCGACAACGACGAGGCGATCGGCTTCCTCGCCGACCGGCTCGCCCGCCTCGGCGTCGAGGAGAAGCTCGCCAAGGTCGGCGCCAAGCCGGGCGACCTGGTGCGCATCGGCGAGCGGGAGTTCGACTGGCAGCCCACCCTCTACGCCGGCGTCGACTTCGTGCCCGGCAACCGGGGCACGGACGTGCGGCTGGAGGAGAAGTCCGCCCGGGCCTCGGCCGCGGAGCGGCTGGCCGCCCGCAAGGCGCGCCGGCAGCGCCCCGCCGACGAGCTGGAGGCCGGCGGCCTGGACGCGGACCTCTCCGACGACCTGGACGACGACGACCTCGACTAGCTCGCTCATGTCCGTGTCCGGGTCGTTCGCCGGAAACCTCCGTGAAATCGACCCGGCATAGCGTGGTCGGATGCTGATCGAGTTCCGTCCTTCCACCGACCCGGAGATCGACGCCCTCGTCGTCGCTCAGCAGCGTGAGCTGCGGGAGGCCGACGGCGGACTGGACGGGCAGGTCACCGTCACGCACGACGACATCCGCTACCTCGCGGTGGTCGTCGACGGCCGGGCGGTGGCGTGCGGCGGGATCCAGTCGCTGGACGCCGCCACCGGGGAACTCAAGCGGATGTACGTCCGTCCCGCGTACCGGGGCAGGGGTATTGCCCGGCAGTTGCTGACCGCCCTGGAGGAGTTGGCCTTCCAGCGCGGTCACTCGGTGGTCTGCCTGGAGACCGGGGTGTACCTGCCGGCCGCGATCGGGCTCTACACCTCGTGCGGGTACGAGCCGATCCCGGTCTACGGCGAGTACGTCGACAACCCGTACAGCGTCTGCTTCGCCAAGCGGCTGCCGGTCGCCGCCTGAGGCGAGGTCAGGCGCCGGTCTGGGCGTGCTCCACGGTGACCGGCTTCGACTCCGGCGACGCGTGCTGGCGCAGGACGATGCTCAGCAGGATCAGCGCGCCGACGGCCAGGAACTCGCTCTGCCAGTTCTGCATCGACTGGAACCAGAAGTCGCTGGTGCCGAGGAACTGCCACGCGCTGATCGGCGCGGCGCCGCTCTGCAGCGCCTGCTCCTCGTTGTACTGGGCCACGCCGCCGAGCAGGTGGCCGACGAACGAGCCGGCGAAGATCAGCAGCAGGGCCAGCGAGAGGCTGTTGCGATAGACCACCAGCGGCAGGCCACCGACCCGGGCGGGCCAGGGTGAGTCCGGCCCGGCCCGACGCTCGTCGTCCTCCGGGCGGTCGGTCTGGCCCTCCGGCTTCGACTCGGCCGACCCCCGCTGCACCAGGTACGCGGTGAGCAGCACGTAGCCGCCCATCTGGAGGAACTCCGACTCCCAGTTCTCGAAGACGGACTCGGCGAAGTGCCCCGTGCCCAGGTACGCCAGCCAGCCGATCGGCTGGGCCCCGTACTCGGCCAGCTCCTCGTTGTGGGTCTGCCACCCGAAGACGCTCTGCAGCGACAGGAAGACCACGAAGGCGCCCAGCATGGTGATGCTCAGCGCGTTGTTCCTGATCCACCGCGGCATGGTGACCTCCTCGTCCGGTGCCTGACGCTTCGGTGCCCGGTTCCGACAAGGATCAAACTCGGACACGTCGGGCGCTCCGGGCGGCGGGCCTCAGGGGCGGTCGATCGGGTTGTCCAGCCGTCCGCCCGTGCCCGCGTCGTTGGAGAGCAGCAGCCCGAGGGCGAGCATGCCGAAGCCGAGCCCCAGGTGCAGCCAGTTGTCGGCGCCGTTGAGCGGGATGAAGTTGGCCATGGCGTCCCGGTCGAGCAGGAAGCCGTACAGCCAGAGCCCCAGGTAGGCGGCACCCCCGCCGGCCAGGAACAGCCGGGCGCCGCCCACCCGGCGGGCCATCACCAGCCCGAGCAGTCCGAAGAGCAGGTGCAGCAGGTTGTGCAGGATCGACACCTGGAACAGGCCGAGCAGCTTCGCCTGCGAGTGGTGACCGGCGAAGGCCAGGTCGTCGTACCCGGTGGTGACGCCCGGGACGAAGCCGAGCACGCCCAGCACCAGGAAGACCGCGGCCACCACGAGCGCGACCAGCTGGACGCGGGGTTTCGGCCCGGCCGTGCCACGCCCGCGCACGTCACGTGCCATCGATGTCACCTCCACGCAGCAGCTGCCGGTCGCAGCCGGACGTTCTCCGATTCTGTAGCCATCAGGACACGGACCGTAGAGAAATGGCGAATCAGGCATGGACCCGACGACCGGGGGTAGTCAAACTTTGCGCCGATGTGACGGTCGGCGATCCCCCGAGCGCAGAGCCGCACGAGTGCCGAGCGGAAGGAAAACCATGACTTACGATCTGTCATCCTCGTCCTCCACCTACGAGAGCGAGCACAGCAACGGCGGTGGCGTTCGCGACCAGGCCCGCCAGGTCGGCGCCGAGGCCGCCAACGCGGGTGGCGCGGTCGCGCAGACCGCCAAGGAGCAGGGTCGCGAGGTGGTCGACGAGACCAAGCGGCAGGCCCGCAACCTCTACGGCGAGGCCCGCAACCAGCTCGCCAGCCAGACCGGCGCGCAGCAGCGCCGGGCGGCCGGCGGGCTCCGCTCGCTGGCCGACGAGATGCGCTCGATGGCGCAGAACGGCGGCGCGGGCGGCCCGGTGACCGAGCTGGCCCACCAGGCGGCCGACCGGGTGCACGGCGTGGCCGGCTGGCTGGAGGAGCGCGAGCCGGGTGACCTGCTCAACGAGGTCAAGACCTACGCCCGCCGCAACCCGGGCACGTTCCTGGTCGGGGCCGCCCTGCTGGGTGTGCTCGCCGGCCGGCTGACCAAGGGCATCACCTCCGCCGGCGACGACCAGACCGGCCGCCAGGGCCTGTACGGCGGCGGCTACGCCGACCCGGACCGTACCGCGGTCATCCCGACGCCGCCCGTGCAGCGCGCGGAGCCGAACGGCGGCTACCTGGACCCGACGCCGGGCTACTCCGGCACGGCCTACCCGGACAACGGCGGCACCACCAGCTACGCCGACCCGGCGGGCGGCACCGGCCAGCCGCTGCCCCCGGTGACCCAGACCGACCCGCTGCCGGGCGTGCCGTCCAGCGGCACCGGCACCCCGCGTCCGTGAGCGTACGAGTCATCCGAAGGGAGGCGGCGGCATGAGCATGCCGACGCAGGGGTCCGGACTGGACTCCGGGTACCACCCCGCGGGTGCGCCGCACACCGCGGACGAGGTCAGGGGCAGTTCCCTCGGTGAGCTGATGCGTCAGGTCACCACCGACCTGTCCACCCTGATGCGGCAGGAGGTGGAGCTGGCCAAGGCCGAGATCCGCCAGGAAGGGAAGAAGGCGGGCAAGGCCGCCGGTCTCTTCGGCGGCGCCGGCTTCGGCGGCTACATGGTGGCGCTGTTCCTGTCCATCGCGCTGTGGCAGGCCCTGGACAACGTGATGGATTCCGGCCTGGCCGCGCTGATCGTCGCCGTGATCTGGGCGGTCGTCGCCGCCGTCCTCTACTCCATGGCCAAGAAGAACGCCGAGCGTATCCGTGGCCTCAAGCAGACCAACGACAGCGTGCAGCGCATCCCCGACGCGCTGAAGCCCCACCCGGAGGGAGTCACCCGATGAGCACCGATCCCGACCAGATCCGCCGGGAGATCGAGGCGACCCGCAACAGCCTGAGCTCCGACGTGGACGCCCTGGCGTACAAGGTCAGCCCCGGCCGCATCGTCGACGACCGTAAGCAGCGGGTGCGCAGCGCGCTGCAGAATGTGAGGGAAAAGGTTATGGGTAGCGCTTCCGACCTCGGCCACAGCACCGGCCACGCCGCCCACTCGGTCGGCGACCGTACCTCCTCGGCGGCCTCCACCGTCAGCGACAAGGCCCACTCCGCCGCCTCGACCGTCGGCGACAAGGCCCACTCCGCCGCCTCGACCGTCGGCGACAAGGCCCACTCCGCCGCCTCGACCGTCGGCGACAAGGCCCACTCCGCCGCCTCGACCGTCGGCGACAAGGCCCACTCCGCCGCCTCGACCGTCGGCGACAAGGCCCACTCCGCCGCCTCGACCGTCGGCGACAAGGCCCACTCGGCCGCCTCGACCGTCGGCGACGCCGCGCAGCGGGCGCCGCAGGTGATCCGGCAGAAGTCCGAGGGCAACCCGGTGGCCGCCGGCCTGATCGCCTTCGGCGTCGGCATGCTGGTGTCCTCGCTGATCCCGGCCACCCGCCGGGAGCAGGAGCTGGCCGCCCAGGTCAAGGAGAAGGCCACCGAGCACAGCGGGGTGGTGAAGGAGAAGCTGGGCGAGGTCGCCGGCGAGATCAAGGAGGAGCTGCGCGAGCCCGCGCAGCGGGCCACCGAGTCGGTGAAGTCCACCGCGCAGGACGCCGTCCACGCCGTCAAGGACGACAGCAAGTCGGCCGCCCAGGACGTCAAGGACCAGGCGCAGCAGTCCCGCGAACAGGTGCGGTACTGACCCGGGGCACCTACGTCGTACACCGCAGCTCGCGGCCACTCCCGGCTTCCGCCGGGACGTGGCCGCGAGTTGTGTGACGCCGCATCCGCGCGGGCGCCGGGGATCAGCGCCCGGCGAGGCGGCGGCGGAGGGTGTGTTCGAAGTGGGCGGCGCGGCGTACCCGGCGGTCGGCGTAGCGGACGCCGCCGCGCAGGACCCGCCGGGCCAGGGCGAGCCAGGCGCAGGTGCCGCGTTCCAGCAGCCACAGCGGGGCGGCCAGCGCGGTGGTCGGCGGGAAGACCGCGGCGCCACCGGCCCGCCGCCGACCGCGTTCGGCCAGGGCGACCGTCGCGGCGCCGGCCACGAGCAGGGCACCGGGCCGCCGGGCGGCCAGCGCGGCCAGCACGGCGGGCAGCACCGCCAGCGAGGTCAGCAGCCGCACCGGCTGGGCCAGGTCGTCGTACGCCTGGCGGACCCGCTGACCCCGGAAGTGCGCCGCGGTCGGTGGCAGCCGGCGTACGTAGAGCCCGGCCGGCGTCGCCTCGGTCCCGCCGTACGCCCGCACCGTGCGGATCAGCTCCAGGTTCTCGAAGAGCACGTCCGGGTCGTAGCCCCCCATCGCGCGGAACGTGCTCCGGCGCACCGCCAGGGTGCCCGGGTAGTCGGCGCCGAGCGCCCGGTTGAGCAGGGTGCGACCGGAGTCCCACCAGGCGTGCCAGGGCAGCGGGTCGAAGTAGTTCTGCGGCCGGACCAGGTCGGCGGTGTCGAGCAGCCGGTGCAGGGCGCGCAGCCCCGACTCGTCGTACCGGACGTCGTCGTCGGCGATCACCACGTGCTCGTGCCGGGCCATCGCGACGCCGGTGAGCACGCCGCGGACCTTGCCGTTGACCCCGCGTACCGCCGGGTCGGGGGCCACGTGCCGGAGGGCGCCGCGCCACGCGGCGGCGTGCCGGGCGAAGACCTCCGGCGGGGAGCCGTCCACCACGGTCACGTCGACCAGCGCGGCGATCGACCGCAGGTACCCGGTCAGCTCGGCCAGGCCGGCGTCGTCGGACCAGCGCAGCGGCAGGACGTACTCGACGGAAAGCCGATCGGCGCGGACGCCGCGCTGCGGCGCGCGGACCGCCGGCGGGTCCGGCCGCACCGGGCCGGCGGCCAGGGCCGACGGTTCGGGGGCGGCCACCGCCCGATCGGCGACCGGCCGGCGCCGGGCCGGGGCGCTCACGCCGGCTCCGGGCACCGGTACACGGACACGTGCTCCCGGCTGTCGTCCGAAGGGGCCGCCGGACCAGTCGACCCAGCGGTGTTCCCGGCTCATCCCGGCCAGGCGGGCCATCAGGTCCAGCTCGGCCGGCCAGGCGTAGCGGTGGTTGGCGGGCAGCAGCCGCACCCCGTCGTTGCCGAGTCGGATCTTGGTGGTGGTCATCCGCTGCTCGGCGGGGTGCAACCGGGCCGCCTCCAGCAGCACCGCGTCCTGCGCGACGTGCACCGGGCGCAGCGCCGTGCCGCCCCGGAACGCGCCGGGGTCGGGCACCCAGGCCTCCACCACGAACCGGCCCCCGGGGCGCAGGTGTGCGGCGGCGTTGCGGAAGCAGGCGACCTGGGCGTCCTGGTCGGGCAGCGCGAAGATCGTGTTGAACGCGAGCAGCACCAGGGCGAACTGGCCGGGAACGCGGGTCCGGGTGAAGTCGCCGATGGACACCTCGATCCGCTCGCCGCCCGGCTTGGCCCGCAGCCGGGCCGCCATCTCTGCCGACCCGTCGATCCCGGCGACGGTGAGCCCCCGGTCGCGCAGCGGCAGGGCCAGCCGGCCGGTGCCGATGCCGAACTCGCAGACCGGGCCGCCGTCGGCGAGCGCCGCCAGTCGGTCCACGGCCGCCTCGGGGGAGAGGTGGGCGAACGCCAGGTCGTAGACGTCCGCGGGGATGTGCCGGCCGTACTCGCTCGCGTCGAAGGGCAATGCTGCCTCCCGGAAACGGTGTTCGCCGACGGCATGCCCGGAACCCGACGGATCAAACGGGGCGTTTCGACGCGTTCACGTCGGGTAGCGCACGGGGATGCGGGCGCCATCTCCGGGCGCTCGGGCGGAGGAGACGTGATGACCAGCAACGGAACGAGGTGGGCGCTGCTCGGCGCCACCACGGCGACCGCGGTGGGGGTCGGCCGGCTGGTGGCCCGCCGGCGCCGCCGGCACCAGCCGGACCGGCAGGGCGGCTGGTACGTGGTACGCCGGGGGATCACCGTGGACCGGCCGATGGACGCCGTCATCGGCTTCTGGACCGACCGGGAACGACTGGACCGGGCCCTGGCCGAGTGGGCCACCCTCGAACAGCTCGACGAGAACCGGTGGCGCTGCGTGGCCAGCGACCCCGCCGGTGGCGGCACCGAATGGCGGGCCGAGATCAGCGTCGACGGTCCGGGCCGGCTCAGCTGGCGGGTCACCGAGGGCCCGGTGCCGCAGCAGGGACACGTGGACCTGGCTCCCGCGCCGCAGGACCGGGGCACCGAGATCCGGGCCGAGCTGCGCTACCGCGCCGGCGGCCCGCTGGGCCGGCTGCTGGGTCTGGCCCGGGGCGACGAACCCGACCTGGCGCTGCGCGACGCGCTGCGGCGGATCAAGTCGCTGATCGAGGCCGGTCAGGTGATCGACACCCGGCGCGACCCCTCGGGGCGCAGCCCCGCCCAGGAGGCCGCGACCGACCAGGTCCGTGAGCGGCTGACGACGGGAGGACGGGCGTGAGGGCGCTGTGCTGGGAAGGGGTCGGCAAGCTGGCGGTCCGGGACGTGCCCGAGCCGCGCGTCCGGGCCGAGGGGGACATCATCGTCAAGGTCCGGGCCAGCAGCGTCTGCGGCTCCGACCTGCACCTGATCAACGGCTTCCTGCCGGCGATGCGGGAGGGCGACATCCTCGGCCACGAGTTCATGGGCGAGGTGGTGGAGACCGGGCCGGGCGTGCGCCGGCTGCGCGTCGGCGACCGGGTGGTGGTCGGCTCCGTGGTGGCCTGCGGCGGCTGCTGGTACTGCCGCACCGAGCAGTTCTCGCTCTGCGACAACTCCAACCCGCAGCCGGTCGTGCCGGAGAAGCTGTGGGGCCACTCGCCGGCCGGCATCCTCGGCTACTCGCACGCCGCCGGCGGCTACTCCGGCAGCCACGCCGAGTACATCCGGGTGCCGTTCGGTGACATCGGCGCGTTCAAGGTCCCCGACGGGGTGCCCGACGACGCCGTGGTCTTCGCCTCCGACGCCATGCCCACCGGCTGGATGGCGGCCGACTTCTGCGGGCTCTCCGGCGGCGAGGTGGTGGCGGTCTGGGGCGCCGGCGGGGTGGGCCAGATGGCCGCCCGCGCCGCCCAGCTGCTCGGCGCCGGGCGGGTCATCGTCATCGACCGGCTGCCCGAGCGGCTCGCCACGGCCGCCGACCGGCTCGGGGTGGAGACGATCAACTACGCCGAGACCGACGTGCTGGAGGCGCTGCGGGAGATGACCGCCGGCCGGGGCCCGGACGCCTGCATCGAGGCGGTCGGCATGGAGGCGCACGACGTCGGCCCGGCGTACGCCTACGACAAGGCCAAGCAGAGCGCCCGGCTGAGCACCGACCGGCCCACCTCTGTCCGCCAGGCGATCATGGCCTGCCGCAAGGGCGGCACGGTGAGCATCGTCGGCGTCTACGGCGGGCTGGTCGACAAGTTCCCCCTCGGCGCGGCGATGAACAAGGCCCTGGTGCTGCGGATGGGGCAGATGCACGCCCAGCGCTACATCCCGATGCTGCTGGACCGCCTCGCCGCCGGCGAGATCGATCCCGGCTACCTGGCCACCCACCCGATGTCGCTGGAGGAGGGCGTGCGCGGCTACGAGATCTTCGAGAAGAAGCAGGACGCCTGCCTGCGCAGCGTCCTGCACCCGGCGATGGCCTGACCGACGCGCGCGTGCGTCGCGCCGGGCCGGGGCTCAGCCGGTGCGGCGCACGTCGTCGATGACGAAGCCGCTGGGCGGCAGGGTCGGCATCCGGCCCAGGTTCACTGCCAGGTTCTGCGGTGGCACCTCGTACCGCATGGCGGTGGTCAGCAGGGTGACCGCGCGCTTCATCAGCTCGATGGTGATCCACTCGCCGGCGCAGCGGTGCCCGCCCAGGTGGTCGCCGCCGCCCTGCGGCACGAAACCGTACGGGTCGTCGCGCCAGCCGGCGAAGCGTTCCGGGCGGAAGCGTTCCGGCTCCGGCCAGAGGTCCGGGTGGTGGTTCGTGCCGTACAGGTCGAGCAGCACCCGCCGGCCGCGCGGGAAGTGGTGGCCCTGCCAGTCGAAGGAGCGCCGGACCCGGGCGGCGGCCACCGGGAAGAACGGGTAGTAGCGGCGGACCTCCTGCACGAAGCACTCGGTGGCCTCGTCACCGGCCCGGACCCGCTCCCGCCAGGCCGGATGGTCGTGCAGGGCCAGGGCGGCGAAGACCACGTACCGGTCGATGGCGACGGTCGGGCGCAGCACGTTGAGCAGTTCCACCGCGGCGACCCGGCGGGGCAGCAGCCGGCCCTGGGCGTCCCGGTGCTCGGCGATCGCCCGCAGCGCGCTGCCCTCCGGCGCGGGCAGCGTGCCGACCCGGGCCCGCTCCACCACGTCGCCGGCCCACCGTTCGCCCCGGCGGCGGCCGAGCAGCCCACGCCAGTGCCGGCGCCCGAGCGCCGCCGGCGCGTCGATCATCGCGTGCAGCTGGTCGGTGTGCCGGGCCACCTCGCTGCTGGCCAGCGGGACGCCGGCCCAGGCGCAGACCGCCCGGGTCAGCATCCGGGCGACCTCGTCGTAGAGGACGACCGGGCCGGACCGCTCCCAGACCGGGATGCGGGCGGCCCACTCGTCGGCGAAAAGCTGCCCGAGCTGTCGTACCGCGCTCGGCGTCGAGATTGACAGCAACATGCGCTTGCGGTCGGTGTGCGCCGAGTCGTCCAGCCCCTGCACGCCGCCCCGGCCGGTCAGCGTCCGCTGACCCCGCATGGGCATCGCGCCGTCGCGCTGGAACCGCTCGGGATCGTAGAAGAGCACCGCCGCCGGCCGGCCGCGCAGGCAGATCGTCCGTTCCAGCAGCAGCCGGGTCTGGAAGACGTCGCTGCCGTAGCGGTCGCAGCGGGAGCCGATGAACCGATATCCCTCGCGCAGGAACGCCAGGGTCGCCTCCGGGCTGCGGTCGACGGGGGTGGTGACCATCGGACTCTCCTGACGCAGGTGACGGCGGCCGGCCGTACTGGTCGACCGGATGGCGTTACCCAGGTCGCGGCCACTGAATCCCCTCCCGACCGGCGCCGTGGCGGTCGGGAGGGGCGCCCGGGGGGTGTGGGCCAGTCGAGGAGCCGTCCGCTGGCCCCTCCCAGGACGCCGGAAACCTGGTTTCCTCGTCTCCGGGCCGGCCACGAATGTGCGGTCGGCGTGACGACGGGGAGGGTCGATGCGGGACAACAGGCCGCCGTACTGGCGGCAGCGGCGGGTGGTCGAGGCGTTCGGGAGCGGCCGGTCCGGCGGAGCCGACGGCCCACCGCTGATCACCGCCGCCCGGCGGGCACCCCGGCCGCCCCGGCGCTTCACCGCTCACCTCGGCTTCGAGGCGGACGGGCCGGAGCAGGCGCGCGACCTGGCCGTCGCGTACGCCGAGGCGTTGAGCCTGCTCCGCCCGGAGCTGGTGCTCGGCGCGGCAGCCCTGTCACCGGCCGACGCCTGGCACCGGGCCGAGCGGCTCTTCTGCGGCGCGCCGGGGCCGGACGGCGAGCGCTGCGCCGACGTGGCCGGCCATCCCGGCTTCCACCACGCCGCCGGCCCCGGTGGCCTGGGCTGGGGCGAGGGTGACGGGTGAAGCGCGGCGGGCCGGCGGCCGGCGGTGTCCCGATGGCGGAAGACACCGCCGGGCCGCCGACCCGACGTCGGGCCGGGCGCGCCCGGCCCCCGGCGCGGGGCGCTCAGTCCAGGTCGAACTCGCCGTCCTGCGCGCCCGCGACGAAGGCGTCCCACTCGGCCTGGGTGAAGACCAGCACCGGCCCGTCCGGCTCGGCGGAGTTGCGCATGCCGATCAGGTCGTCGACGAAGGCCACCTCGACCGCGCTGTCGGAGGTGTCGCCCTCGGCTCGCTGCCAGACCGCCCGGGACAGGTCGAAATCGCCCTTGGGGTGCTGACCCATTGTTCGTCCTCCATCACCACGCGTCATGGGGAGCCCGTCCGGTTCCCCGTCGGGCAGGATAAGCGGATGCCGAGCCTGACCCGTGTAGAGGCGACCGCGCGTCGCGCGCTGATCACCGTCGAGTCCTACGAGGTGGACCTCGACCTGACCGGCGGCGGCGAGCGGTTCCGCTCCACCGCCACCATCCGGTTCCGGGCCACCCCCGGAGCCGACACCTTCGTCGAGGTCAAACCCGCCCGACTGCTCGGGGTACGCCTCAACGACCGGGACCTCGACCCGGATTCGCTGGTCGACAACCGGCTGCCGCTGACCGGGCTGGCCGGGGAGAACACGCTGACGGTCACCGCCGAGATGGCGTACTCGAACACCGGCGAGGGGATGCACCGCTTCGTCGACCCGGCCGACGGTGAGACCTACCTCTACGCGATGTCCTTCCTGGACGACGTGCAGCGGCTCTTCGCCGCCTTCGACCAGCCCGACCTGAAGGCGCCGGTGACCCTGTCGGTCACCGCGCCGCCGGAGTGGACGGTGGCCGCCAACGGGCAGCTCGCCGCCAACCCCGAACCGGGGCGCTGGGAGTTCGCCCCGACCGCGCCGCTGGCCACGTACTTCGTCTCGCTGATCGCCGGCCCCTGGCACGTGCGCCGGGCCGAGCACGACGGCATCCCGCTCGGTGTCTACTGCCGGCGTTCCCTGGCCGAGCACCTGGACGCCGACATCGACGAGATCCTGACCGTCACCCGGCAGTGCTTCGACCGCTTCCACCAGCTCTTCGCCGAGCGCTACCCGTTCGCCAAGTACGACCAGGCGTTCGTGCCGGAGTTCAACGCCGGCGCGATGGAGAACCCCGGTCTGGTCACCCTCCGGGACGACTACGTCTTCCGGTCGGCGGTCACCGACACCCAGCGCGAGCTGCGGGCCACCACCATCGCCCACGAGATGGCGCACATGTGGTTCGGCGACCTGGTGACCATGCGGTGGTGGGACGACCTGTGGCTGAACGAGTCGTTCGCGGAGTACCTCGGCACCCGGGTGACCGCCGAGGCGACCCGCTTCGACCAGGCCTGGACGACCTTCGCGATGCGCCGCAAGGCCTGGGGATACACCGCCGACCAGCGTCCCTCCACCCACCCGGTGGCCCCGGAGGAGGTCCGCGACGCCGCCCAGGGCCTGCTCAACTTCGACGGCATCTCGTACGCCAAGGGCGCCAGTGTGCTGCGGCAACTGGTCGCCTGGCTCGGCGACGAGGCCTTCCTGGCCGGCCTGAACGCCCACTTCGCCGCCCACCGGTTCGGCAACGCCACCCTGGCCGACCTGCTGGCCAGCCTCAGCTCGGCCAGCGGCCGGGACCTCACCGACTGGTCGCAGCGCTGGCTGCGCCGCCCCCAGGTCAACATGCTGCGGATGGAGACGGCGGTGGACGCCGACGGCCGCTGGGTCGACGCCGCCCTGGTGCAGACCGCCCCGGACGCCCACCCCGTGCTGCGCCCGCACCGGGTCGGCGTGGGCCGGTACGCCCCGGACGGCACGGTGCGCCGCCTCGAGGTGGACCTCGACCCGGACACCGACAAGGGGCGCACCGAGCTGACCGCGCTGATCGGCGAGCCGGCCACCGGCCTGCTGCTGCCCAACGACGGCGACCTGACCTTCGCCAAGATCCGTCTCGACGCCGCCTCCGCCGACACGGTGCCGATGGTGCTGCCGGGGCTGGCCGACCCGCTCGCCCGGGCGCTGCTCTGGGGTGAGGCGCTGGACGCCGCCCGGGACGGCGAGCGCCCGGTCGCCGCCGTGGTCGCGCTGATCGCCGCGGCGCTGCCCGCCGAGACCGAGGTGATCATCGCCGAGGACGTGCTCACGCTGAGCCGGGGCCTGATCGACCGCTACCTCGACCCGCTGGCCCGCGAGGCCGCGCTGCTGCGGGTCGCCGGGGCGTGCGCCGCGCTGCTCGCCGGGGCGCCGGCCGGCGGCTCGTTGCAGCTCGCCGCCGCGCGGGGCCTGATCGCCGCCAGCACCGACACCGGGCTGCTCGCCGGCTGGCTGGCCGGCGACGGGGTGCCGGACGGGCTGGCGGTGGACACCGACCTGCGCTGGTCGGTGCTGCTGCGGCTGGTGGTGCTGGGTGCGGCGGGCGAGCCGGAGATCGCCGCGCAGGCGGCCGCCGACCACAGCGCCACCGGGGCGGAACGGGCCGCGTGCTGCCGGGCGGCGCTGCCGGACGCCGAGGCCAAGCGGGTCGCCTGGGAGATCGTGACCAGCAGCACCGAACTGTCCAACCGGCTGGTCGAGGCGACCGCCGAGGGCTTCTGGCAGCCCGAGCAGGCCGAGCTGACCGCGCCCTACGTCGAGCGGTACTTCGCCGACATGCCGGCGGCCGCGCGGCTGCGTACCGCCTGGACGGCCGACCGGGTGACCACCCTGGCGTTCCCCCGGTACGCCGTGGCGCAACCCACCCGGGAGCTGGCCGCGGCGCTGCTGGCCCGCGACGACCTGACGCCCGGCCTGCGCCGCTGGGTCACCGACCTGGACGACGACCTGCGCCGCGCGCTGGTCGCCCGGACGGCGGTGGCCGCCGCGTCGGCCTGAGTCGGGCCGGAGGTTGGGACGGTCCGGCGGCCCCGACGGGCCGCCGGCCGTCCCCGGCCTACGATCGTCGGGTGGAGGAAGACATCCGGCGGATCGGGATCATGGGCGGCACCTTCGACCCGATCCACCACGGGCACCTGGTGGCGGCGAGCGAGGTGGCCGACCGGTTCGGCCTGGACGAGGTGGTCTTCGTCCCGACCGGTCAGCCGTGGCAGAAGGCGGACGAGCCGGTCAGCCCCGCCGAGGACCGCTACCTGATGACGGTGATCGCCACCGCCTCCAACCCGCGGTTCCAGGTCAGCCGGGTGGACATCGACCGCAGTGGTCCCACCTACACCGTCGACACCCTGCGCGACCTGCACGCCGAGTACGGCCCGAAGGTGCAGCTCTACTTCATCACCGGCGCGGACGCGCTGGAGAAGATCCTCTCCTGGAAGGACCTGGACGAGATCTTCGAGCTGGCCCACTTCATCGGGGTGACCCGCCCCGGGTTCGAGCTCACCGACAAGCACCTGCCCGCCGACACGGTGAGCCTGGTGCAGGTCCCGGCGATGGCGATCTCCTCCACCGACTGCCGCGAGCGGGTGGCCCGGGGGGAGCCGGTCTGGTACCTGCTGCCGGACGGTGTGGTGCAGTACATCGCGAAACGCCGGCTCTACCAGCGGTAACTGCGGCTGGTATGTGAGCATCTGTCCGGATAATCGACCAGAACTGACAAGTCGTCGCGCCCCCGGGTATGAGACGCTTGGAGGGTCGTACGGTTGATCGAAGGAGAACGGTGACAGTTTCCGAACGCGCTCACGAGCTGGCGATGGCCGCCGCCCAGGCTGCGGCCGACAAGAAGGCGCAGGACATCGTCATCATCGACGTGGGCGACCAGCTCGCCATCACCGACGCGTTCGTCCTCGCCGCCGCCCCCAACGAGCGTCAGGTGCTGGCCATCGTCGACGCCATCGAGGAGCGGCTGCTCGAGCTGCCGGAGAAGGCCAAGCCGGTGCGCCGCGAGGGCGAGCGGGGCGGCCGCTGGGTGCTGCTCGACTACGTCGACATCGTCGTGCACGTGCAGCACACCGAGGAGCGGGAGTTCTACGCCCTCGACCGGCTCTGGAAGGACTGCCCCCAGATCCCGTTCGTGGATCGGGACCTGGTCGAGGCGGACGCCTCCGCCGGCACCGCCACCGCGGAATGACCCGCCTGATCGTCTGGCGGCACGGCAACACCGACTGGAACGCCACCAGCCGCGTACAGGGGCAGACCGATGTGGCGCTGAACGACCTGGGCCGCGAGCAGGCGCGCATCGCCGCGCCGCTGCTCGCGGCCCTGCGTCCGGACGCCATCGTCGCCTCCGACCTCAGCCGGGCCACCGCCACCGCCGCCGCGCTCGCCGCGCTCACCGGCCTTCCGGTACGCGCCGACGCCCGGCTGCGCGAGCGCCACTTCGGCCGCTGGCAGGGCCTGGCCCTCACCGACGCCGCCGCCCGCTTCCCTGAGGAGTACGCGCGCTGGCGGGCCGGCGACCCGGACCCGGGCGCGGAGATCGAGACCCTCGACGACCTCGGCAAGCGGGTCGGCGCGGCGCTCCAGGACGCGGCCGACCTCGTGCCCGGCGGCACCGTCGTGGTGGCCACCCACGGCGGCGCGGCCCGGCAGGGCGTCGGTCACCTGCTCGGCTGGGAGCACACCGTGCTGCGCACCATCGGCTCCCTGGCCAACTGCCACTGGACCGAGCTGCGCCACGACGACGTCCGGGGCTGGCACCTGCGCGCCCACAATGTCGGGCTGATCACCCGGCCGGCACCCGGCGAACCGGTCTGAGCCATCCGCCCCAGGCATCCGGCCGCGACATCGGCTAGCGTGCCGGGCATGCCCGTCGCGGTCGTCACCGACTCCACCGCCTACCTCCCGCCCGAGCTGGTGCGCGCGCACCGGCTCACCGTGGTGCCCCTGACCGTCGTGCTCAACGGCGCGGAGGGGCTGGAGGGGATCGAGACCTTCCCCGCCGACGCCACCCGGGTGCTCGGCGGCCGGCGGGTCTCGGTCAGCACCTCCCGCCCCGCTCCGGAGCAGTTCGCGCGGACGTACCGGGAACTGCTCGACGGTGGCGCGGACGCCGTGCTGTCGGTGCACCTGTCGGCGGAACTCTCCGGCACCGTCGATGCGGCCCGGCTGGCCGCCGCCGAGCTGGGCGACCGGGTCGAGGTGGTCGACAGCCGCGCCACCGGCATGGGCCTGGGCTTCCCGGTGCTCGCCGCCGCCACGGCCGCCGCGGCCGGCGCCGACCTTCCCGGAGTACGGCAGGCCGCCCTCGACACCGTCAACCGCACCACCATCTACTTCTACGTCGACACGCTGGAGTTCCTCCGCCGGGGCGGCCGGATCAACGCGGCCGAGGCGCTGCTCGGCACCGCCCTCTCGGTCAAGCCGATCATGCACATGCCGGACGGCGCGATCGTGGTCCGGGACAAGGTGCGCACCGCCAGCCGGGGCGTGGCCCGCCTGGTCGACCTGGCGGTCGAGGCGGCCGGCGACGCCGAGGTGGACCTCGGGGTGCACCACCTCGCCGCGCCGCAGCGGGCCGAACAGCTCCTCGAAGCGCTCACCGAGCGGCTCGGCGACCGGCTGCACGACACGTACGTCTCCGAGGCCGGCGCGGTGGTCGCCGCCCACGCCGGGCCGGGCCTGGCCAGCGTGGTCGTGCACCGCCGCCCCTGATCCGTCACCCTGAACCTGGGAGCCCGCCTTCCGATCGGGGCGGGCGCTGGGCGGGGGAGGGGCATGTCCTACGTGGTGACCGGCGGTGGCCGAGGTGTCGGCCGTGGCGTGACGGAACGACTGCTCGACACCGGCGGCACGGTGGTGGTCGTCGAGCGGGACCCGGACGCGCTGGCGTGGCTGCCGGCGCACCCCGCCGCCGACCGGCTGGTGCCGGTGGTCGGCGACGCGGCGGACGAAGCAGTCGCCGCACACGCCGCCGACCTGGCCGAGCGGGCCGCGCCGCTGGCCGGCTGGGTCAACAACGCGGCGGTGTTCCGGGACGCCTCGGTGCACTCCGCGCCGCCGGCTCAGGTGTGGGACCTCATCGGACTGAACGTGCGCCCGGCCCTGGTCGGCGCGACGACGGCGGTGCGCCGGTTCCTCGCCGCCGGCACCGGCGGCGCGATCGTCAACGTCTCGTCCCACCAGGCCAGCCGGCCAGTGCCGGGCTGCCTGCCGTACGCCACGGCCAAGGCGGCGGTCGAGGGGCTGACCCGGGCGCTGGCCGTGGAGTACGGGCCCCGGGGAGTGCGGACGAACGCGGTCGCGCTCGGCTCGATTCACACCGAGCGGCATGCGGCGTTCCTGGCCGAACGGGAGCCCGCCGAGGCGGAGTGGATTGAGGCGGAGCTGGCCCGGCTGCATCCGGTCGGCCGGGCCGGTCGCGTCGAGGAGGTGGCGGAGGCGGTGGTGTATCTGCTCTCGGCGACCTTCGTGAACGGGGTGACGTTGCCGGTCGACGGGGGACGGGCGGTGCTGGGGCTGGACCCGGAGGCCCGCTGACCCTCGCCGGGCCGGCCCCGGCCGACGTCGTGCGCCGCGCCTGAGCGTCCGCCGTCAGCGGTCACGTGGAGCAGCGCGAACCGACGGCGCGGCGCGCCTGGCCGGGGCTCTGGACAGCCAGCGCACGCCGTTCAGCAGCACGAACAGCTCCCGCTTCGCCACCGCCGTTCCGCGCGCGTCCAGCTCGTAACCCTCGATCCATGACCAGCCGTGGTACGGATGCCGGTCGGTCAGCTCGCGGATCACCCGCACCACGATCGGTCGGCTGAACTGCACGCTCGCAGCGCGAGTCAGGTGCAGCAGGTCGCCGGTCCGGAACGTCGGCGGGGGCCGCGATCCGGCCGGCGGCGTCGACCGGCTGGACCAGCGCGAATCCGGGATGCGGTTGTGGGGCCGCCGCCCCGACTTCTTCTCTTCCGGCACATCGCTCTCCGCAATCGAGGTCGGGCGGGGCCGCCTCGCCTCCCCTCCGAGGCGGCCCCCACGAACGCGGTCGCCGGGCTTCGCCTCCACCAACCACGCCGTTTCGACCAGCCTTGCCGCTCGTGATGGGATGAATACACTGCGTTGCACTATCCTTTTCAGACGTTTGGATCGTTCCGGGGAGGCTGTGGATGAACCACGCGGTCATCGAAGCGATGTCGGCGGCGGGCGAGACGGCGGACAGCCTCGCTGCTCAGATCGGGGTCGATCCGAAGACGGCAGCCAAGTGGGCGAACCCGGGACGGATCCCACAGACGCGCCACCGAGCCCAGGTCGCCGCGATCCTTGGGCGCGAGATGGAGGACCTTTGGCCGGACGTACTCAAACGTCGGGAACCAACCTGGTTGCGTGCGTGGGTCGACTGGGAACGCGAGGCGATCGCGCTGCGGTGGTTCGAGTTGGCGTGGGTACCGGGCCTGTTCCAGACCCAGGCTTACGCGCAAGCGACGCTGGCCGGCGAGGCGCTGACCGCGGATGAGGTGGACCAACTCGTCGCCGCGCGCATCAGCCGGCAGGCCGTCCTGCGACGTGAGCGCCCGCCCCTGCTCATCGCCGTCGTCGATGAGGCGGTGTTGTACCGCTCGGCATATGGAGACGCCGCGCTCATGGCCGACCAGCTCCGCTACCTGATCGAGTGCGCCGCGCTGCCCTCCGTGCAGATCCACGTCGTGCCGAGAGGCGTCGGCATGTACGCCGGGCTCGGCGGACCGATCATCCTGGCCGACCTGCCCAACGGGCTACGGGTGGCGCATGTGGACGGCCAGGCTCGTGCGCAGATCATCGAGCAGGGGCCGGAAATTGCTACCCTCGAACGACGGTGGGCGCGCATTGTGGGTGAGGCTCTACCTCGGGCCCAGTCCCTCGACCTCATCAAGAAAGCGGCAGCATCATGGACATGACCGGCGCGCGGTGGCGCAAGAGCACGAAGAGCGGCAACAACGGTGGCTCGTGCGTCGAGGTCGCCGACAATCTCCCGGGCGTCGTCCTCGTGCGGGACACGAAGGACCGCGACGGCGGCACGCTGGCCTTCGAGCCGGCCTCCTGGCAGCGCTTCGTCGGCCTGGCGAAGGCGATCGGCCCGCTGAGCTGAGTTCGACACGGCAGCGGCCCCGGTCACCCCGTCACTGGTGGCCGGACCATTTGGTGCATGAAGGCCGGCTTTCCGCCCTAGGAGATACCGGCGGCGACAGGCCCGTCCGTCGGTCGGGGCGCTGCCGTGTGTGTCGGAAATCTGATCGATCGATCGAGCTGCAAGCCAACATCCATACTCTGTGAAGATGTCGGAGCCTCTCACGGACGATCAGCTCATCGAGCGGCACTCAGACGAAACGTTCAGGGTCGCTCTCAACCGCCTGCTCGACCTGCGTGCGTTGGTGGAGGAGTGCATAATCTCGGCGGACTACAAGGTCACGCAGCCGATGTATGACCCATTGGAGTTGACCGAGGAAGGTCAGCGTCTCGTTGAGAAGCTCAGGCAACGCGGCGGCATCCCTTATCCGCAGGCTCGGTTCATTTGCTTCCTGCAGATGCTTCAAGTTGATCTTCTGATTGATCCCGTTGCCACCGACATAGACCGCCTAGTTGATGTTCTATCGGAGCAAGTCAAGAACCTTCAAATCCGGTATCCATACACGTATGGCAGACTGTTGTATGACAAGGTCCATGACTTGGGTCTGAACGGCAAGAACCGGATATCCCACAAGGAAACGTTAGAGTTGCTCAATGGTACACCGCAAGGTGTATTTCAGGTCGGCGGATTCATTGTTGGGCCTTTCGGAATCATGCAGACAGAGCACCGTAGATCCTGCGGACCACATTTGGTTGCTGGGTATCATTGCCCTGACTTGACTTGCAACACCCTGCACTACCACGCGCTGGAAACCTCACGCGACGCGCCGATAAACGAAAGCCTTGAAACGGCCGGGAGAATTATTCGCAAAGAATACCCTGCCGCCAGCGACTGGCAGGGCTACTTCGCGAAGCTGTCGATCTATCCGGCGAATCCGTACGACGACTTTTCGGGCGACCCGCTGGTCTATCTTATCGGAGATGCGCTGTCGCTTGATGAGCTCCGTAAATTGGTGGCGCATCTACTGGATAGTACGAACGGAAAGCTGCGCGGCGTACTGAGGGAAAAGACCGGACTAGGAGGTCCGGCTGTAAGCATCGCGGGACAGCTAGGACCTGCAGAGCTGGTACAGATCGCCCTTACCGCATCCAACAAAGATCTTTTCTCTGCCCTCGACGCGCTGGTCGCATCGGGCCAGATTGAGGTGCCTGCCGGAGAAGTCCGGCGAGCCGTCGTGAACAGGTGGAAGGAGGGCGCGTTTGACTTGCGGGCGGAGCTGAGCCGGTTTGGTGTACGACTTCAGCCAGATGACGCATCGCTTGGCCCCCTAAGGCTTAGGCGGCTGGTCCGGCAAATGTATCGGTTCGATAGTGAAGAAGATCGGCTGGATCTCGCCTGGCACTTGCAGGTTCGTAGCGAAGGAACCGAGACGCTTGATGCCGTCGTGGAGCAGTACCTCCAGTCAAGTACGCCGAGGCAAGCGGTCACTACGCTACTTCTCGCTAGGAGAAGTAACTTCATCGTGACCGCAGAGAAGCTGATGCTCAACGAGAAGGTTCTTTTTACCGATGACGAGCGAGTGAATGCAGTTCTCTGGAAGCTAGGCTTCTCGGTGGAAGACCTTCTAGATCCACATGCGCGGTTCTGGGCCCTCCACGAAAGGATGCTATCTTTAACTCGTCAGAGTGTCATCAATCCGCTAGGGCCGGACGAGGAACAGATTCGCAGCCAGGCGGTCAATTACTTTGTCGCACTGGAAGATTTGCTGAAGGACGCATTGCTTTTTGCAACATGGGCACTGACGACAGATCACTTCTCGGCTGGTAAGCCCTTCCTCTATCGCCCGAACCTCGAAAAAGAGATGGCATTACGTGCCCTGAAGGAGCGCGCGGATCTCGATACTGACACGGATGGGCGCCCTCGGCTCAGCATCGACGACAAAATGACGCTGTACCCTTTGACGAGAGGGTTCGGGCTCCTGGCCGATGTACTTCGCTCGCTGCAGGTACGGGAGAAGGAATTTCTGCGTGAAGAGAGCAGAATCCCGGTCTGGATTAAGTCCCAAACGCTGCAGCGATTCCCGTTCACTCATACGATTCCCTTCCTGGATCTGCTGCCCGATGGCCAATCAGACATTTTGGATAGCCTGCAGGAGATATCTAGAAGGCTGGTCGGCGCGGACGTTAGTGAGGCGCGGAACGAATGGCTGCATCCAAGACGACGAGGGCAGAACATGGAGCAACTCCGAGCAAGCCTCGACGCCGTGAGAGATGCGGTAGCGATTCTGCAGGACAAGGGTCTTTCCCGCCAGGTTTACAGGTTCGTAAGACGCGAACTAGACGAGGCGGGCCGCTCTACGGTCGTTCTCGTGGATAGCCGCGGCCAGGAGCATGTGCTTTTCCGGCCGTCGGGACTTGCATGGCTCGGCCTTCCGCGACTCCAGAGGCCGCAGCACATCATGGTGTCGGCGAAGTTCTCCGAACCAAGCGAAGTGCTCAGATTTGCGACGCAGGAAGACTCGCCCTATGCGCGCCTTTGGATGGACTTCCCCCTTCGGCCGCGGAAGGCAACCGATCCGGGCACTGCTCACCTTTACGTCGGGAAGCCCATACCATCGCAGCGGGAACCGTAACGTGCGCCTACCAGCCGAAGTCCCTGACCCTGCCGACGGAGGTGTGGTGTCCAACTATCGGCCGGTGACCTTACCCAGCCACGCATGGCGAGGGCGGTGTATGACGCTGTGACAGGGCTGCTCGGCGTTAAATAGGTGGGACGGTCTATCAGGCGACCTGGGGAATCTCGAAGGTGGCGAACAGGTCCCCGTCAGGGTCTAGCAGTACCTCGGTGAGCACAGACTGCGGGGGAACCTGGGCGAGCAGCTCCGCCAGCGCGGTGCCAGCGACCGGCGGCTCACCGTGCTGACCCAAACCCAGGGGAGTCCCTTACAACCCTCAATGGTGATCCTTCCTAAGCAGCGAGCGTCCCGAGCTACCGGCGGTTGATCCTTTTCACCAGGAGCCAACCCAAACCGCCGATGAGCACGCCCGACAACACGACGCACACGGCCATGTGCCACAGCTTGAGTGCAACCATGGCGCGGACCGTACACCTACCCGGCGAGGTTCAGGACTTGGCGCAGCCTCCGGGTAGTGATCCCGAGGGCGGAAGCCAATCGCTCCCGGTTGGCCATTGCCCGGGGCCGCAACGCATCTGGATAGCCGACGTTCTCCGGGGCAGTCCCCGGTTTCCGGCCTGCCTCGGGCGTCCTGACCCTGCCCTTTGAGGGCTCCGCCGACCGCCTGCACAAAAAGATGACCGAGGCAAGCCGGATGCGCCCAGGATGGACATGTCCCCTACCTCGAGTGCGGCTCTATGTACAGATGGCGGCGCTACCCGCAGCTTCGTGAACCTGGCGAAGTCGATCGGCCCAGTGAGCTGACTTCGACACGGACGGCGAGCCCCGGCCACTCCGATGGGGTGCCGGGGCTTTGCGTTGCCCGGATTCACGGCTGATCACCGATTCCGGGTCTCATCGGGCCGGAGCGGGCAGTTCCACGCGGGCGACGACGCGGAGATCCGCCGCCCCGCACAGCCACCGGGCGATTCTCCGGTGACCGTCGAGAGAGTTATGAAGTGGCCCGTCCCGGCCGGAACTCCGGGCTGGCCTGCCGGCTTCCGAACAGCGCCCGCACCACGGGAGCGATGAAGACGGCTGACGCGATGGTCAGCAACATGGCCATAGGTGCTACGTGCTCCGTCTGCCACTCGGCATCGCCCGCGGTGACAACCGTCTGATCGACGCCGAGGATGTCCACCGACGACGGCAGCAGCGAGGCCGGGTACCACAGCGGCGCGTACGAATACGGCAGGCCGACGCCATCGTTGAGCGTCCAGTAACCGAACCCGTCGTAGATCAACGCACTGTCGACGACGACCGCCACATCGCAGGCAATCAGGGCCGCGACGCCCAGCAGCACGACGGCACCCCTGCTGTGCCCCCACCTCGCCAGCCGGTTCGCCAGGAATGCGCCCATGCCGATGAGCGCCGCCCAGACGCCGGCGGTGAGCGCCTCGATGGGCAGGTACTCGGCACGCAGTCCGTGCGCGAACAGCACCAGGAGCCGCACTACGGCGATCCACAACAGGCCGAGCCGCTTGGCCATCGACCAGGTTGAACCCATGCCGCGAGGCTACGGTAGATCGACTCTGGTCCTGAAGCAGAAATTCTGGCGGCGGGACGACTTCGCCAACCGAGTCCCGGGCCGAGCGGGGCTGGGGCCCTGCTGCGGCGGGCCGATCGACGGGGGACGGGCGGTGCCAGGCCTCGACCCGAGGCCCGCTGGTCCGCGGGCTCCACATAGCACGACGTCGCATGATCAGGCCGTTGTCCACAGGGCTCCGCCTCGTCCACAGGTGGTGACCGTCGGCCGGTGGCGCGGGGCCTTTCCTTCCTAGCCTCGCCGCGTGTCACATGACGAGGAGACGATGGTGCGGCAGCGGCTGTTCCGGCTGGTCCCGGCGGTGCCGTCCGGGGGCGGGGCGGCGCATGTCCCGCCCGCCACACCGGCTCCGGCGTCCCAGTCCGACCCGGTCGCCGATTCGGCTGCTGCTTTCTCGCCCGGCCCGTCCACCGACCTCGCCACGCCGCCCCCGTCCGGCCGGCCGCGACGTTCGGCCCCGACGACATCGACTCCCTGGGCGGCCGTCGACGAGGCCGACACCGGGATGCCGCCACCCGACGAGGACGTTTCCACCGTCGCCCCGACGTCCCGGTTGCCTGGGCCCGGCGCCTTCGATCCGGGTCGTCGGGGAGTGCGGGCGCTGGCCGCCGTCGCGGTGGTCGTGGTGCTCGGGGCCGGCTTCTGGACCTGGCGGTCCCGGCCGCAGGCCGAGCCGGTCCGCCCGGTGGCGTCGGTGTCCGCCCCCGAGGTGTCCGCCGCCCCCGAGGCGACCGCGACCGGCTCCGGCGAGCTGGTCGTCGCGGTCGCCGGCAAGGTACGCCGCCCCGGCCTGGTGCGGGTGCCGGCCGGCGCGCGGGTCGCCGACGCGGTGCAGGCGGCCGGCGGCGCGCTCCCCGGCGTGGACGTGGCCCTGCTCAACCCGGCCCGCAAGGTGGCCGACGGCGAGCTGATCCTGGTCGGGGTCGCCGCGCCACCCGGCCAGCCCGGCGCCGCCGCGCCTCCGGCCGCCGGTGACCCGCCCGCACCAGGCGGCCTGGTCAACCTCAACACCGCGACGCTGGCCCAGCTCGACGGGCTGCCCGGGGTCGGTCCGGTGCTCGCCCAGCGCATCCTGACCCACCGCGACCAGCACGGCGGGTTCCGCTCGGTCGGTGACCTGCGCCAGGTCGAGGGCATCGGCGACGCCCGCTACGAGCAGCTCAAGGACCTGGTGACGGTGTGAGGTCGACAGTGGAGGGGGCTGGCGGCGCAACGAATCGTGGGACGACACCGGGCGTGGAGCCGGCCGACCACCCGCCCGACCTGCGGCTCGCCGGCCTGGCGGTGGCGGCGTGGCTGGCCGCGTTGGTCTGCCTGCACCTCACCGCGCCGTCGGCGGCGCTGCTCGCCGCCACCGCCGCGGGTCTCGCCGCCCTGGGCGCCGCACACCTGCTCGGCGTGCTCGGCCGTCCGGCCGGGCCCGTCCGCCGGTACGGCTGGATCGCCGTCGCGGTGCTGATCGGGGTGGTCTGCGGTGCCAGCGCCACCGCCGCCCGCCTGCACGTCCGCGACGCCGGCCCGCTGCGCGCCCTGGTCGACGAGCGGGTCCGGGTCACCGCCGAACTGGTGCTCCGCGACGATCCCCGCCCGATCCGCGGCGCTCCCGGTCGGCCGGCGACGCTGCTGGTGGCCACCGAGCTGACCAGACTCACCGACCCCGACGGCCGACGGGTGAGCGCTCCGGTACGGATGCTGGTGCTGGCCACCGACCCGGCCTGGCGCGGGCGGCTGCCGGGGCAGCGGCTCACCGCCGAGGGGCGGCTGACCGCGCCGCGTGGGGGAGACCTGACCGCCGCCGTGCTGATCGTGCCGGGCCCGCCGGTGGCGCACGGTCCACCGCCGTGGCTCCAGCGGGCCGCCGGTACGCTCCGCGCCGGTCTGCAACGGGCCTGCGCCCCGCTCCCCGACGACCAGGGCGGCCTGCTTCCCGGGCTGGTGGTAGGGGACACCAGCCGGTTGCCGGCCACCGTGGAGGAGGACTTCCGGGCCACCGGGATGACGCACCTCAACGCCGTCTCCGGCTCGAACGTGGCGATCGTGGTGGGCGCGGTGCTGCTGCTGGTCCGCTGGATGCGGGCCGGCCCGGGGGTGGCGGCGGTGCTCTGCGGGCTGGCCCTGGTCGGCTTCGTGATCCTGGTCCGCCCCTCGCCCAGCGTGGTACGGGCGGCGACCATGGGGGCGATCGGGCTGGCCGCGTTGGCCGCCGGGCGGCCCCGGGCGGCGCTGCCCGCGTTGAGCGCCGCGGTGGCGGTCCTGGTCCTGGTGGACCCGGATCTGGCCGGGGACGCCGGCTTCGCGCTCTCCGTACTGGCCACTGGCGGGCTGCTGCTGCTGGCGCCGAAATGGCGGGACGCCCTGCGGCGGCGGGGCGTACCGGCGGGGGTGGCCGAGGCGCTGGCCGTCCCGGCGGCGGCGCAGCTCGCGTGCGGGCCGGTGGTGGCCGGCATCTCCGGCACGGTCAGCCTGGTCGCGGTGCCGGCGAACCTGCTGGTGGTGCCCGCCATCGCGCCCGCCACGGTGCTCGGGGTGCTGGCCGCTGCCGTCTCACCGGTGTGGCCGGCCGGTGCGGAGTTCGCCGCCTGGCTGGCGAGCTGGCCGGCCTGGTGGCTGGTGACGGTCGCCCGGGTCGGCGCGCGGTTGCCGGCGGGCACGCTGCCCTGGCCCGGCGGGGTGCCGGGTGCGCTGCTGCTGGCAGCTTTGACCGTGGCGCTGCTGCTCGCCGCCCGACGGCCGGTGGTGCGCCGGCTGGTGGCGGTCGGCACCGCCGCGGTGATCCTCGGGACCCTGCCGGTACGCATCCTTGCCAGCGGGTGGCCGCCGGCCGGCTGGGTGATCGTCGGCTGCGCGGTGGGCCAGGGCGACGCGCTGGTGCTGCCGGTGGCGGCCGGTCGGGCCGTGGTGGTCGACGCCGGCCCGGAACCGTCCGTCGTTGACGGCTGCCTGCGCCGGCTCGGCGTACGGGAGGTGTCGCTGCTGGTGGTGAGCCACTTCCACGCCGACCACGTGGGCGGTGTCGCCGGGGTCTTCCGGGGACGGCGCGTGGTCGAGGTGCGCACCCCCGGGCTCGCCGAGCCGGCGGCCGGGCGGGCGCTCGTCGCGGCGGCCGGCGCTGTTGTTCTCCGGGCTACCGAGGCTGGTTGGTCGTACCGGGCGGGTGGTGTGGAGCTGGTGGCGCTCGGTCCGCCGTACCCGCTGCACGGCACCCGGTCCGACCCGAACAACAACTCGCTGGTGCTGCGCGCCACGGTGGCCGGGGTTCGCATCCTGCTCGCCGGGGACGCCGAGACCGAGGAGCAGCGCGCCCTGCTGGACCGGGTGCCGCCTGACGGCCTGCGGGCCGAGGTGCTCAAGGTCGCCCATCACGGCAGCGCGTACCAGGATCCGGCGTTCCTCGACGCGGTCCGGCCCGCCGTCGCGCTGGTCGAGGTCGGCGTCGACAACGACTACGGGCACCCCAGCCCGTCGCTGCTGGCCCGGCTGGCTCGTAGCGGCGTGCGGGTGCTGCGTACCGACACGGACGGGGACGTGGCGGTGGTGACCGGCCGGCAGGGCTTGGCGGTGGTGACGCGGGGTGTTGCGCCGGGACGGCGGTGACCGGGTCGAGGGGGTCGCCGGATCGAGACGCATTGTGAGGGTGAGCCCGCATTAACGTAAATGTCTGGATTTGCGCTGAGTGCGGGGTCGGCCGTCACAGCCGCCGCTGACCAGGCACGATCCCGCAGTGGACCGTGCCAAGATGGGCGGCGTGACCGCCGCCAACCTTCCTCCCATTCTGCTCGTCCTCGGAGACGAGGAGCTGCTCGCCACGCGCGCGGTGACGGAAGCGGTGGCGAAGGTCCGCAGCGTCGACCCCGACGTCGACGTCCGGGAGTACCAGGCCGCGTCTCTCACCGTCGGCGAGATCGACGAGATGCTCAGCCCCTCGCTCTTCGGCGGGCGGCGGGTGCTGGTGCTCCGGGCCGGCCAGGACGCCCGGAAGGATCTCGCGGCCGCGCTGCTCGCGTACGCGAAGAACCCCGACCCGGACGTCCAGCTGGTGGTGCTGCACCTGGGCGGGGCGAAGGGCAAGGCGTTCGCCGACGGGCTGAAGGCCGCCGGCGCCACCGTGGTCCCCGCGATGAAGCTCAAGGGCCACCGGGAACGGGTGGCGTTCGTCCGGGACGAGATCCGCCGCAGCGGTGGGAAGTGCACCGAGGACGCCGCCGAGGCGCTGATCGCCGCCGTCGGCGGGGACCTGCGGGACCTGGCCGCCGCCTGCTCCCAGCTGATCGCCGACACCGACGGTCGGATCGGCGCCGACACCGTGGCCCGGTACTACCGGGGCCGGGTCGAGGTGACCGGCTTCACGGTTGCCGACGCGACGATGGTCGGCGACGTCCCGGGGGCACTGGAGGCGCTGCGCTGGGCCCTGCACGTCGGGGTCGACCCGGTGCCGATCGCCGACGCCCTCGCCGACGGGGTGCGCACCGTGGCCCGGGTCGCCGCTGCCGGCCGGGGCGACCCGTACCAGCTCGCCAGCACCCTCGGCATGCCCGCCTGGAAGATCAAGAACGCGCAGCAACGGGCCCGGGGCTGGACCCCGGAGGGCCTGGTCGAGGCGATGCGGGCGGCCGCCGAGTGCAACGCGGCGGTCAAGGGCGGCGCGGACGACCGGGCGTACGCGCTGGAGAAGGCGGTCTTCTCCGTCGCGGCCGCCCGGCGGGGCGGCGCCCGGTGACCGGCCCCACCCGGACGGCGTGGAGCACCGTGCCCGGCGAGGACGAGCGGTACCGCCCGCTCTACGCCCGGGCGCTCGGACTGCGCGTCGTCAACCCGGGTGGGGTGCTCTGCTTCCTCTTCTTCGAAGGCGCGGTGGCGCTCGCCGTGCTGCTCGCCCTGGCCGAGCTGGTGAGTTGGTGGGCGGTGGTGGTGCTGCCCGCCGCCGTGGCCCTGATGGTCAAGCTCAACGACATGGTGGCCGAGCGGGTCGTCCGCTCCGCGGCGCTCGTGCCGGAGCAGGAACGGGACCGGTTCCGGCGGCAGATGGAGCCGGTCGTCGGGCGAGCGCGGGTGCCTCGGACCCTGCCCGGCATGGTGGTCGCCACCGAGCAGCCCGGTGCTCCCGCCTGGCGATGCGGCACGTCGGACCGGCCGTGGGGAGCGCACGGACCCGCCGGCTCGACCGGCGATTCCGTCGACCGGTCCTGACCCGCCGCCGGTCGCCCGCGACCACGATCAACTCCAGGTATGCGACATGGCGGTGTCGCGGTGATCCGGATGCCGCCATATCGGCGGAATGGAGTCGATCACCGACGGCCGGCCGGGCGCGGGAGGTGCCGGAGGGCGGACAGCCTGAAGCCCCGGGCGTCGCCCGGGGCTTCAGGTCAGGTCTGGGGTCGCTCGGTCAGGCCGAGAGCGAGCCGACGCGCTTCGCGATCGCCGACTTCCGGTTGGCCGCCTGGTTGGCGTGGATGACGCCCTTGCTGGCGGCCTGGTCCAGCTTGCGGGCCGCGTCACGCATGAGAACGGTGGCCTTCTCGGCGTCACCGGCCTCCGCAGCCTCGTGGAACTTCCGGATGGCGGTCTTCAGCGACGACTTGACCGACTTGTTACGCAGCCGGCGCTTCTCGTTCTGCCGGTTGCGCTTGATCTGGGACTTGATGTTCGCCACGCGACAGCCTCGTCTTGATAGCTCGGTTTGGTCTGCTTCTGCGCGCGACAAGCAGGCGTCATCGCTGCGCGAAGAGCCAGGTTACCAGGTCGGCCGGGACGAGCCAAAACGACTCAGCTCCAGCCCTGCCGAACAGCCAGCCAGCGCAGCGCCTGCTCCCCGCTGAACCGCTGGTGCGCCCCCAGGTGCGGGGAGACCGCCGGCGCGGGATGCGGGACGGGTGGGGCCGGTGGTGGGCCGGCGGCGGCGGAGGTGAGGTAGTAGCCGGCCAGGGCGGCCAGCGTCACGTCGAGGGCGTCCGGCGGGGCGCCGGCCGCGGCCGGCTGGCCGGCGAAGATCGCGTCCACCGGCAGCCCGTCGGCGTACCCGGTGATCAGCAGGCCGGCCAGGTCGAACCAGGCGGGGCCGTGGCAGATCCAGTTCCAGTCGCAGAACCAGGCCCGGCCGTCGGCGTCGAGCAGCACGTTGTCCACCCGCAGGTCGCCGTGGACCAGGCCGCGGCCGGCGGCGGCGTACCCGGGCAGCCGGGACTCCAGCGCGACCAGCTCGGGCAGGCGGCCGTGCGCGGCGGCCGGCATCGGTGGCGCCGGTTCGCGTCCGGCGCCCACCTCGCCCCACCACAGGATGTCGTCGCGGGCCAGGTCGGCCAGGCGGGGCAGGCCGAGGGCGACCAGCTCGGCGGGCGGGTCGGCCAGCGCGGCGGCCAGCTCGGCGTACCCGGCGAGGACGGCGTCCAGCTCGGTCCGGTCCCAGGGCAGCCGGGGCGTGCGGCCGTCGACGGCGTCCAGGGCGAGCGCGTACCAGCCGGACGCGGTCAGCGCCCAGCGTGGGCGGGGGACCGGCAGGCCGGCCGGGAGCCGGGCGAGGACCGCCGCCTCCCGGGCGTACCAGTCGGCCAGGTGCCGCTGGTGGGTCAGGTCGGCGGCCTTGACGAAGATCCGGCCGCCGTCCGCGCCGGTCAGCAGGGCGGCGAACCCGCCGGTGAAGCCCGCTGTCGCGGTACGCGCCGACACCACCGGCGCGCCGAGCCGGTCCGCCACCGCGGCGCGCAGCCCGGCGGGCAGCGCCGACCAGTCCGGCCGGACGGCGGTGGCGTGGTACGGCACCGGCAGCGCGGGCACGCCCACCATGCTGCCCTGCCGGTGCGCCCCCGCCCAGCCGCGCGGCCACCTGGCCTGTCCCGGCTTCCTGTCGTACCGCGCTGGCAGCATCCGCCCGGTGCGCATGGACGAGTTCTGGGCGTTGATCGAGCGGTCCGCCGCCGTCACCGCCAGCGGAGACGAGCGGTTGGCCTGGCTCACCGACCGGCTGGCCGAGCGGCCCGCCGGCGAGGCGGTGGACTTCGCCGTCCGGCTCGACGAGCTGCGGGGCCGGGTGGACACCTGGCGGCACTGGGGCGCGGCGCTGCTGATCTGCGGCGGCCTCTGCTCCGACGACGGCTTCCACTACTTCCAGGCCTGGCTGGTCGGGCTCGGCCGGGCGGCCTTCGAGCGGGTCGCCGACGATCCGGACGCGCTCGCCGACGTCCCGCAGGTGCGTCGCCTGGCCGGGCGGCACCCGCGCGAGTGGGCGGAGGACGAGTGGCCGGAGTGGGAGTGCCTGGACTACGTCGCGGACGAGGCGTACGAGCGGGTCACCGGCGAGGAGGGACTGGACGAGGCCGTCGAGGCCCGGGGGCGGGAGCTGAGCTCTTCGCCCGAGCCCGCCGACGAGCGGTGGGACCTCGGCGACCGGGCCGAACTGGCCCGCCGGTACCCGCGACTCGCCGCCATGTTCCCGCTGCCGGATCGCGGCCGGGAGCTGGTCTGGGAGACTGCCAGGCCATGAGGACCGACGACTTCTGGCAGCTGATCGACGAGGCGCGGGCCGGTGGCGGGGGAGAGGGCGACGCGGTCGCCGCCCGCGCGGTCGCCCTGCTGGCCGAGCGGGACCCGGAGGACATCGTCGGGTACGCGCGCCACCAGCAGCGGGTGCTCTCCGCCTCCTACCGGGTCGATCTCTGGGGCGCGGCCTACCTGATCAACGGGGGCGCCTCGGACGACGGTTTCGAGTACTTCCGGGGCTGGCTGATGACCCAGGGTCGGGCGGTGTTCGCCCGGGCGGTGGGCGACCCGGACTCCCTGGCGGAGCTGCCCCGGGTGCGGGCCGCCGCGCTCAGCGGCGAGGAGTTCGAGTGCGAGGACATGCTCGCGGTGCCGTGGGAGGCGTACCGGAAGGCGACCGCGACCGAGTTGCCGGCGGAGCGGGACCCGGTCGCGGTGCCCGACCTGAACGACTTCTGGGACTTTGACGACGAGGACGAGGCCCGGCGACGGCTGCCCCGGCTGGCGGCGCTCTTCGTCGAGCCGCCCGAGGAGTGAGCTGGTCCGGCCGGGGAAGGCCGGGGGTGGACCGCCCGGCGGTGAGCCGCGGCACCCAGGTGTGATCGGACCGCGTCCCGAGCGACGTGGGAGCATAGAGGGGGCCGGCGGCGCGCCGGCCCGCTCACGTCAGCCGACCAGAACGGACCGCTGTGCCACCGAAGCTCGATCCCGGCGCGAACGCTCCTGGTGCCACCGACCCGGCGCGCATCCGGAACTTCTGCATCATCGCTCACATCGACCACGGGAAGTCGACCCTGGCCGACCGGATGTTGCAGCTCACCGGCGTGGTCGACCCCCGGCAGATGCGCGCGCAGTACCTCGACCGGATGGACATCGAGCGCGAGCGCGGCATCACCATCAAGAGCCAGGCCGTCCGCATGCCGTGGACCATCCGCGAGGGCGACCGGGCCGGCGAGCAGGCCGTGCTCAACATGATCGACACCCCGGGCCACGTCGACTTCACCTACGAGGTGTCCCGTTCGCTGGCCGCCTGCGAGGGCGCCGTCCTGCTGGTCGACGCCGCGCAGGGCATCGAGGCGCAGACGCTGGCCAACCTCTACCTGGCGCTCGAGAACGACCTGCACATCATCCCGGTGCTCAACAAGATCGACCTGCCGGCCGCCCAGCCGGAGAAGTACGCCGAGGAGCTGGCCCACCTGATCGGTGGCGACCCGGCGGACTGCATCAAGGTCTCCGGCAAGACCGGCGAGGGCGTGCCGTACCTGCTCGACGAGATCGTCCGGCAGTTCAAGCCGCCGGTCGGCAACGCCGAGGCGCCCGCCCGAGCGATGATCTTCGACTCGGTGTACGACGTCTACCGGGGTGTGGTCACCTACGTCCGGGTGATCGACGGGCGGATCAGCGCGCGCGACCGGATCAAGATGATGTCCACCGCCGCGGTGCACGAGCTGCTGGAGATCGGCGTCATCTCGCCGGAGATGGTGAAGGCCGACGCCCTGGGCGTCGGCGAGGTGGGTTACCTGATCACCGGTGTGAAGGACGTCCGGCAGTCCCGGGTCGGTGACACGGTCACCATCAACTCGCGGCCGGCGACCGAGGCCCTGGGTGGCTACAAGGACCCGAAGCCGATGGTCTACTCGGGCCTCTACCCGATCGACGGCTCGGACTACCCCAACCTGCGTGAGGCGCTGGACAAGCTCAAGCTCAACGACGCCGCGCTCGACTACGAGCCGGAGACCTCGGGGGCACTCGGCTTCGGCTTCCGCTGCGGCTTCCTCGGCCTGCTGCACATGGAGATCATCCAGGAGCGGCTGGAGCGGGAGTACAACCTCGACCTGATCTCCACCGCGCCGAACGTGGTCTACCGGGCCATCACCGAGGACGGCCAGGAGATCGTGGTGACCAACCCGAGCGAGTACCCCACCGGCAAGATCGCCGAGGTGTACGAGCCGGTCGTGCGCGCCACCGTGCTGACCCCGAACGACTACGTGGGCGCGGTGATGGAGCTGTGCCAGGGTCGCCGGGGCAGCCTGCTCGGCATGGACTACCTCTCCGCCGACCGGGTGGAGCTGCGCTACACGCTGCCCCTCGCCGAGATCATCTTCGACTTCTTCGACCAGTTGAAGAGCCGCACCAAGGGCTACGCCTCGTTGGACTACGAGCCCTCCGGCGAGCAGGCGTCCGATCTGGTCAAGGTCGACATCCTGCTGCACGGCGAGCCGGTGGACGCGTTCAGCGCGATCGTGCACAAGGACAAGGCGTACAACTACGGGGTCACCATCGCGGCCAAGCTGCGCAACCTGATCCCGCGCCAGCAGTTCGAGGTGCCGATCCAGGCCGCCATCGGCAGCCGGGTGATCGCGCGGGAGACCATCCGGGCGATCCGCAAGGACGTGCTCGCCAAGTGCTACGGCGGTGACATCAGCCGTAAGCGCAAGCTGCTGGAGAAGCAGAAGGAAGGCAAGAAGCGGATGAAGATGGTCGGCCGGGTGGAGGTCCCCCAGGAGGCCTTCATCGCCGCCCTCTCCTCCGACTCCGGCGACGCCAAGGCGCCCGGCAAGAAGTAGCGCGACGGCTGACGGCCGGCATCCTCCTGCGGGGGTGCCGGCCGTTTCGCGTGCGCCCGCCGGGCCGTACCCGGGAATTTTCGGTGGCCGCCGCGGCCCCATTCGGTGCGAGCCCATGCGGTCTGAGCTGGGAGTTTGTCGTGCTGGGCGGCAATCGACGCGGGGGTTGCGGATCGACGGGGGGCGACAGCCGTTTCGCTGAGTCGGTTTGGATTTTCGGACGGTCGGGAATCTAGCGGTCACGACAGGAACCACACACACCGTGTGACTCAATCTTCAGAAGGAGGGCGACCGTGGAGCTCACCGTTTGGGGCATCATCACCGCGATCGTTGTTGGTCTCATCGTCGGCGCTCTTGGCCGCCTGGTCGTGCCGGGCCGTCAGAACATGCCGATCTGGCTGCACATGCTGATCGGTATCGGCGCGGCCCTGCTGGGCACCGTGCTGGCGCGGGCCATGGGCATCGCGACCGAGACCGCCGGCATCGACTGGATGGAACTGCTGGTGCAGGTCGTGCTGGCCGCCATCGCCGTGGCCCTGGTGGCCGGCGTGGGTCGTCGCCGCAGCGTCACCCACCGGTAGATCCAGCACAGCGCACGCTCAGCGGGCGCCCGTACCCCTCGGGGGCGGGCGCCCGCTCGCGTCTGCGCCCGGAATCCCGGCCGACGCCTGTCGGCCGGCGACGGCGACGGCGACGGCTGCGAGGAAAGCGCAGGTCACGGCGGGTCTCGACCGGATCGTTCCCGGAGCCGGTTTGGGGAATCGCGAGATCGGGAACCTATCGATCACGCCAAGAATCACACATCGTGTGTCATACCTTCCGAAGGAGGACGGTCGTGGAGCTCACCGTCTGGGGCATCATCACCGCCATCGTCGTCGGCCTCATCGTCGGCGCGCTGGGCCGCCTGGTCGTGCCGGGCCGTCAGAACATGCCGATCTGGCTGCACATGCTGATCGGTATCGGCGCGGCCCTGCTGGGCACCGTGCTGGCGCGGGCCATGGGCATCGCGACCGAGACCGCCGGCATCGACTGGATGGAACTGCTGGTGCAGGTCGTGCTGGCCGCCATCGCCGTGGCCCTGGTGGCCGGCGTGGGTCGTCGCCGCAGCGTCACCCACCAGTAAGCAGCGACAACGCTCTTCGACGGGCGCCCGACCCCAGGGTCGGGCGCCCGTCCGCGTACCCGGAGCGGGTCTGCTGCCCGACCGGCCGGCTGCGGTACCGTCGCCTCGCCCGGAACCCACCCCTGTCGTAAAGGAATTTTTCCTACTAGGGTGCGGCAGAGAAGGTTACTGCCAGACGGTGCGAGGGAGAAGTGGCGTGAACAGGTGGAAGCGGCTGGCTCCGGTCACCGCCGTCGTGGCCTCGGCCGCGATGGTGCTCGCCGGTTGCGGGGGCTCCGGCGACGACGAGGCGGCCGACAAGAGCAAGCTCACGGTCTGGATGATGGGCGAGGGCAGCGACGCCCAGACGAAGTTCCTCGACGGCGTCGAGACCGAGTTCCGGCAGAAGCACCCCGACACCGACGTGGTCGTCCAGTACATCCCCTGGCTGGAGGCGCCGAAGAAGTTCCAGGCGGCGCTCGCCGGTGGTGAGGGGCCGGACGTCACCGAGCTGGGCAACACCGAGACCCAGGGCTGGGCGGCCCAGGAGGCGCTCGCCGACGTCACCGGCAAGATGTCCGGCTGGGCGGAGAGCAAGGACATCCTGCCCGACCTGGTGAAGAACGCCCAGCTCGACGGGAAGCAGTACGGCGTCCCGTGGTACGCCGGCGTCCGCGCCATCTACTACCGCACCGACTGGTTCGCCGAGGCCGGCGTGAAGACGCCGACGAACTGGGACGAGCTGGTCGCCGCCGCCAAGGCCGTGCAGGCCAAGAAGCCGGGCACCTACGGCATCGCGCTGCCGGGCAACTCCGAGCTGCCCTTCTACTCGTTCCTCTGGGGCGCCGGCGGCGAGATCGCCACCAACCAGGGCGGCACCTGGAAGTCCGGCTACCACACACCGGAGGCGCAGAAGGCGGTCAAGTTCTGGACCGACCTGGTCACCGTGCACAAGGTCGCGCCGCCGGCCGCCGCCGGCTGGAACGAGATCGACGCCCGCACCCAGTTCGCCACCGGCAAGGCGGCGATGGCCTTCGCCGGTAGCTGGCAGGGCGGCGCCATCAAGAAGGACAACCCCGACATCGAGAAGGTCTGGGGCACCTTCCCGATCCCCGGCCCGGACGGCAAGCCGGCCCCGGCGTTCGCCGGCGGCTCGGACATCGCCCTCTGGAAGGACAGCAAGAAGCAGGACCTGGCGTGGGACTACCTCACCGTCCTGCTGAACAAGAAGAACGCGAAGACCTTCGCCAGCAGCCTGAACTTCTTCCCGGTCTACTCCGACCAGGTCAGCGGCGGCGAGTACGCCAACGACAAGATCATGGCCGCGTTCGCCACCACCATGCAGAACACCAAGGTCACCCCGCTGACCCCGAAGTGGGTGGAGGTCAGCCGCACCAAGACGGTGACCCAGGCGATGAACAGCTCGGTCATGAAGGGCCAGAAGACGGTCGAGCAGGCCACCGCCGACGCCGCCGCCGAAATGGAAAGCATTCTCAACGCCAAGTGAGCACCCTGACCAAGAACACCGGGACTGCCGCCGTGCGGAAGACCTCCGCACGGCGGCGGCCCCGCGTGGACCGCCTGCCGTACCTGCTCCTGCTGCCCTGCCTGGTGGTCATCGGGGTGTTGCTGCTCTGGCCGCTCGGCCAGGTGGTGGCGATGTCGTTCTACAAGCTGGACAGCGTCCGGCAGCTTCGCGGCGACCGCGAGTGGCCGTGGGTGGGGCTGGGCAACTACACCCAGATCCTCGGCGACCCGTTCTTCCGTACGGTGCTGCGCAACACGGTGCTCTTCGCCGCCGCGAACGTGGTGCTGACGATGATCCTCGGCACCCTGGTCGGGCTGCTGCTCAACCGGCTCGGCCGGCGGATGGCCACCTTCGTGGCGAGCTGCGTCATGCTCGCCTGGGCCACCCCGGCGCTGACCGGCACCATCGTCTGGAAGTGGATCTTCGACGACACCAGCGGGCTGGTCACCTGGCTGTTCAACAAGCTGCCCGACGGGCTGTCGACCACGCTCTTCGGGCGCAGCGACTGGACCGGGTACGGCTGGTTCAACTCGCCGCTGCTCTTCTTCGCCATCCTCACCCTGGTGGTGGTCTGGCACTCGTTCCCGTTCATCGCGGTGAGCGTGCTCGCCGGGCTCAAGAGCGTGCCGAGCGAGCTGCACGAGGCGGCCCGGGTCGACGGGGCCGGGCCGTGGAAGGTGTTCTGGAAGATCACCTTCCCGTTGCTGCGGCCGGTCTTCGGGATCCTGATCGTGCTCAGCACCATCTGGGACTTCAAGGTCTTCACCCAGCAGTTCGTGCTGGCCGGCGGCACCCAGGACCGGCCGACGTTCATGCTCTCCATCTACTCGTACGCCGAGGCCTTCTCGCCGCCGCCCAAGTACGGCGTGGGCTCCGCGATCGCGGTCATCCTCACCCTGATCCTGCTGGTGGTGACCGGTCTCTACGTCCGGATGGTGCTCAAGCAGGAGGAGGACGCGTGAGGCGCGGCGCGATGGTGAAGCGGCTCGCCCTCAACGGCGCGGGCCTGCTGGTGGCGCTCTTCGCCGCCTTCCCCGTCTACTGGATGGTCGCCACGTCGCTGAAGCCCAACCGGGAGATCTTCTCGCCGACGCCCCGGCCGGTGCCGGCCGAACCGACCCTGGAGCACTACCGGGAGATCCTCACCGGCAACCTGATCCCGGGCGTGACGTTCGCCGACTTCTTCCTCAACAGCGCCCTGGTGGCGGTGAGCACGGTGCTGCTCAGCGGCCTGGTCGCGCTGCTCGCGGCCACCGCGGTGGCCCGGTTCCGCTTCACGCTCCGGACCAGCTTCCTGATCATGCTGCTGGTGGTGCAGATGATCCCGCTGGAGGCGCTGGTCATCCCGCTGTTCCTGATGATCCAGCGGCTTGGTCTCTACAACACCCTGCCCAGCCTGATCCTGACCTACCTCGGCTTCTCGCTGCCGTTCGCGGTCTGGATGCTGCGCGGCTTCGTGGCCGCGGTGCCCAAGGAGCTGGAGGAGGCCGCGGCGATCGACGGGGCCAGCCGGTCCCAGATCTTCCGCCGGATCCTCTTCCCGCTGGTGGCGCCGGGCCTGGTCGCGACCAGCATCTTCTCCTTCATCACCGCCTGGAACGAGCTGATCTTCGCGTTGACCTTCGTCAACGACCAGGACAGGTACACCCTGCCGGTGGCGATGACCTTCTTCTTCGGCCGGGACGACACGGCGTGGGGGTCCGTGATGGCCGCCTCGACGCTGTTCACCCTGCCGGTGATCGTCTTCTTCCTGCTGGTGCAGCGCCGGATGGTCTCCGGCCTGGTCGCCGGCGCCGTCAAGGGCTGAGCCGTCGAGGGCCGGCCGGTGTCGTCAACGGCTGAGCCGACGGCGGATCGGCGGGTGCCCCGGACCCGGCGTCCACGGCTAGGCTCTGCGCCATGACGGGCAGGCTGGCGGCGGTGAACCTCGGCATGGTGACCGAGGCGGAGTGGGCGGGCGACGCGAGCGGCCGCACCGGCATCGACAAGCGACCGGTCGACGGTCCGGTGCTGCTGAGCGCCGACGGGGTGGCCGGGGACTTCATCGGCGAGCGGGCCCACCACGGCGGCCCCGACCAGGCGGTCTACGCGTACGCGGGGGAGGACGCCGAGTGGTGGTCGGCGGAGCTGGGGCGCACCGTCCCGCCCGGCGGGTTCGGCGAGAACCTGACCACCTCGGCGGTGGACGTGACCGGGGCGGTCATCGGCGAGCTGTGGGTGATCGGCTCGGCGGTGCTCCAGGTGACCAAGCCGCGTACCCCCTGCACCACCTTCGCCGGGTTCTGGGGCGTACCCGACCTGATCAAGCGGTTCACGGTGCGCGCGGCGCCCGGGGCGTACCTGCGGGTGCTGCGCGAGGGCGAGGTCGGCGCGGGTGACCCGGTCGAGGTGGTGGACCGGCCGGCGCACGGGGTCACCATCGGCGAGGTGTTCCGGGCGATGAACCTCGAACCGGAGCTGCTGCCCCGGCTGCTGGACGCCGCCGAGCTGCCGGAGCCGGTCATGGCGAAGGTTCGCCGCCGGGTGTCCGCCAGCCGCCCCTGACCCGTCACCCCTCGGCGAAGACCTCCGCCAGCACCTGGCCGTCGGCGGGGCGGCCGTCGGAGACCTTGGCCCAGGTGCCCTCCTCGGCGGTCCACTCCAGGCCGGCGAAGCGGACCCGCTTCACCCCGTGGTCGGGCGCGTGCGACACCAGCCAGTGGGCGTACCGCCAGCCGTCGCGACGGTCGGCGGCGGGCACGGTGAGCCCGGTCAGCGCGGCCACCGTGCCGGTGCCCGGCAACCCCCAGTCCAGGGTCAGGCCGCGGGTCAGCGCCGCCGCGGCCGCCTCGCCCCGCATCGCCGGCGTCCGGCTCACCGTGCAGGCCACCGCGCCGGTCGCCTCGCCGAGCAGTGCCCGGGTCAGTACCTCGGACTCGTCCGCCCACTTCTGGTACGCCGTCGGGAAGGCCGACCGCTGGACCGCCTGGGCCGCGTCGGTGACCCGCATCTCCTCCCAGCCGCGCACCTTCTTCAGCGCGGCGTAGAAGCGGTTGGCCGCGTACCGCTGGTCGCGGATCTGCTGCGGAGTGCCCCAGCCCTGGCTCGGCCGCTGCTGGAACAGGCCGATCGAATCCCGGTCGCCACCGGAGAGGTTGCGCAGGCCCGACTCCTGGTACGCGGTGGCCAGCGCGACCACCACCGCCCGCTCGGGCATCTGCCGCTGGATGCCGATCGCGGCGATGGTCGCGGCGTTTGCCATCTGGTCGGCGTCGAGCAGCACCGTGCCGTCGGCCTGAACGGTGCAGCTGCGGCTGGCAACGGGGAGCCGGAGCTGGCCGCCGAGCTGACGGACGACGACCCAGACCCCGAGAAGAGCGACGACCGCGAGCACGACACCGACTGCGACAATTGCCCGACTTCGCACCCGCACCTCCTGTTTCACGGTCATCCCCAGCGTACGTGCCCGAAAAGGCGAGCCGGGTCGGCCGACCGGTTCACGTTTTCAGGAGCAAAAGAAGAAAACGCCCCGAACCGGTACTACCTACCGCGCCCCGTCTGCCGGACCCCCCTCCAGAGCGGCCACCCATCCAGCCAATCGCTTCTCGCGGAAGGCGAGCACGCCCTCGCGGCCCTCGTCGGAGAGGAAGTAGCCAGTGGAGAGGGCGGACAGCTCGGCGATCTCGCCACGCAGGTCGGTGGAGGTCGGGCGGCGCAGCAGGCCCTTCGCCCCGGCCAGCGCCCCCGGCGCGCCGCGCACCAGCGAGGCGCAGTAGCGCTCCACCGCCGCGTCCAGCCCGTCCGCCGGCACCGCCGCGGTCACCAGGCCGATCTCGGCAGCCCGCCGGCCGTCGAAGGTGTCCCCGGTCAGGTACAGCTCGGCCGCCGCGCGCGGGTGCAGCCGGGGCAGCACCGTGGCGGAGATGACCGCCGGGATCACCCCGATCCGCACCTCGGTGAAGGCGAACGTCGCCTCCTCGGCGCAGACCGCCAGGTCGGCCGCCGCGATCAGGCCCAACCCGCCGGCCCGCGCCGGCCCGGCCACCTTCGCCAGCACCGGCTTCGGGCACTCCCAGACCGCCGCCAGCACGTCGCCGAGCATCCCGGCCGGCACGCTCCCGCTGGCGTACGCGGCGGCCGTCTCCTTCAGGTCCGCGCCGGAGCAGAAGACCGGCCCGGTGTGGTCCAGCACGATCACCCGGACGGCGTCGTCGGCGACCGCCGCAGCGATCCCGGCCAGCAGCTCGGTCATCAGGGGCGTGGAGAGCGCGTTGCGGTTGTGCGGGCTGTCCAGGGTGAGGGTGGTCACCCCACGGGCCGTGGCGACCCGTACCAGGCGGTCGGGAGAGGTCATGCCGGGCACACTAGTGGCCATGCCCGGCGTCCTTCCAGAAGGCGAGACCGTCCCCGTCGACGGGTCGCTGCCCGCCACCGCCCTGAGCGCGGTCGGCGGGCGCGGCTTCGGCGTGTACGTCCACGTGCCGTTCTGCGCCAGCCGCTGCGGCTACTGCGACTTCAACACCTACACGGCGGCCGAGCTGGGCGGCGGCGCCGACCGGGAGTCGTACGCCGACACCGTGCTGGCCGAGCTGGCGCTGGCCGCGCGGGTCCTCGGCGACACCCCGCCGCCGCGGGTGGACACCGTCTTCGTCGGCGGTGGCACGCCGACCCTGCTCCCCGCCGACGACCTGGCCCGCATCCTGGACGGCATCGACCGCACCTGGGGGCTGGCCGCCGACGCCGAGGTGACCACCGAGGCCAACCCCGAGTCGGTCACGCCGGAGTCGCTGCGCACCCTGCGCGCGGCCGGCTACACCCGGATCTCCCTGGGCATGCAGTCCGCCGCGCCCGGGGTGCTGGCGATCCTCGATCGCCGGCACAGCGCCGGCCGGGCGGTCGCCGCCGCGCTGGAGGCCCGCGACGCCGGGTTCGACCACGTGAACCTGGACCTGATCTACGGCACGCCGGGGGAGAGCGCGGCGGACTTCGCCGCCTCCCTCGACCAGGTGGTCGCCGCCGGGGTGGACCACGTCAGCGCGTACGCCCTGATCGTGGAGGACGGCACCCGGCTCGCCGCCCGAATGCGGCGCGGCGAGCTGCCGTACCCGTCGGACGACGTGGCGGCGGACCGGTACCTGGCCGCGGAGGCCGCCCTCGGCGCGGCCGGCTTCTCCTGGTACGAGGTCTCCAACTGGGCCCGCTCCGAGGCGGCCCGGTGCCGGCACAACCTGCTCTACTGGACCGGCGCGGACTGGTGGGGCCTCGGCCCGGGGGCGCACAGCCACGTCGGCGGGGTGCGCTGGTGGAACGTCAAGCACCCGACGGCGTACGCGAAGCGCCTGGCCGCCGGGGAGTCGCCCGGCCTGGCCCGGGAGGTGCTGACCGCCGGCGAGGCGCACATGGAGGACGTGATGCTCCGGCTGCGGCTCGGCTCCGGCCTGCCGCTGGAGGCCCTCGACCCGGCGGGTCGGGCGGGTGCCGAGCGGGCGCTGGCCGACGGCCTGCTGGACCCGGCGGGGTACGCGGCGGGGCGGGCGGTGCTCACCCTGCGCGGGCGGCTGCTGGCCGACGCCGTGGTCCGCGACCTGCTGCCCTGATCCGCGCGGCCCGGCCGGCCCGGGTGGGCCGGCCGGGACCGGTCACTTCTTGAAGGCGTAGCTCGCGGGGTAGCGGTAGACCACGCCCTCGGTGGCCTTCACCCCGCCGATGATGCCGAAGATGATCGGCACCAGGGCGGTCAGGATCGGGATGAAGAAGAGCACCCCGCAGGTGACGATGGCCAGGACGAAGCCGATGACGTTGGCGATCGCCCAGGTGATCTGGAAGTTCAGCGAGGCCGTGGCGTGCGCCCGCACGGTCGGGGACTGCTGGCCCTTGGCGGAGAGCGCGATCAGCGGCGCCACCCAGCCGAGCAGGCTGCCGCCGACGATCACGCCGACCGGGCCGCCGAAGTGCGCGATCAGCGACCAGGTCTTGTCGTCGTCGGTGGCGTAGCCGCCGCCCGGGGCGGCGTACCCGCCGCCGGGAGCGCCGTACCCGCCGGCGGTCGGATAGCCGACGCCCGGCGCGGCGTAACCACCCGGCGGTGGGTAGCCGCCCGGCGGTGGGTAGCCGCCCGACGGCGGTTGGTCACCGGTGGGTGGCGGATAGCCACCGGGCGGGGGATAGCCGCCCGCCCCGGGTGCCCCGGACAGTGGTGCGGTGGGCGGCTCGTACGACGAGCCGGACGGGGCGGTCGGGTCCGGGCGGTCGCCGGGGTCCCCCGCTCCGGGAGGGCGAGGTGGTTCAGTCATGCACGTCACGGTAGGGGTTGCCGGCAACCCCTCACCAGAGCGACACCGCCCCGGATGTCCGGATGATCGGCCGGGGCGCGCCGTCCGGGTGGCGGGGCGCACCCGTGGTCCGTCGCTGATCATCGCGTCAGCGGGGACGCCGACGTAGACTGGCACTCGCTACAGTCGAGTGCCAGTGCGCTCGCCCGGGGCGCCTCAGCCGCTCCGGGCCGACGTGCGTCAGGAGGTGGGGGAGATGGGTCTCGACGACCGCAAGCTCGCCGTGCTGCGCGCGATCGTCGAGGACTACGTCGCCACGCAGGAGCCGGTCGGCAGCAAGGCCCTGGTCGAGCGGCACCAGCTCGGCGTCTCGCCGGCCACGGTGCGCAACGACATGGCCGTGCTGGAGGAGGAGGGCTACATCCGGCAGCCGCACACCAGTGCCGGCCGGGTGCCCACCGACCGTGGCTACCGCCTCTTCGTCGACCGGCTGTCCCGGGTCAAGCCGCTGAGCCCGGCCGAGCGCCGGGCGATCGAGCGCTTCCTGGTCGGCGCGGTCGACCTGGACGACGTGGTGCACCGCACCGTGCGGCTGCTGGCCCAGCTGACCCGGCAGGTCGCCGTGGTGCAGTACCCGTCGCTGGCCCGCTCCTCGGTACGCCACCTGGAGCTGGTGCCGATCTCCACCACCCGGCTGATGCTGGTCATGATCGCCGACACCGGCCGGGTCGAGCAGCGGCTGGTGGAGCTGCCCGCGCCGATCCCCGCCGACCATGTCACCGACCTGCGCCGGCTGGTCAACGAGAAGCTGGTCGGCAGCCGGCTGTCGGAGACCCCGCCGCTGGTCCAGGCGCTGGTCGACGAGTCGGCGCCGCACCTGCGCGGGGCGATGACCACGCTCTCCACCGTGCTGCTGGAGACGCTGGTCGAACGGCACGAGGAGCGCATCGCGCTCGCCGGCACCGCGAACCTCACCCGGGGCGGCCTGCTCGACTTCCAGGGCTCGCTGCGGCCCATCCTGGAGGCGCTGGAGGAGGAGGTGGTGATGCTCAAGCTGATCGGCGAGGCCGAGTCGACCACCACCCGGGTGCTGATCGGCGACGAGAACGAGATCGACAACCTGCGGGCCGCCTCGGTGGTCAGCACCGGCTACGGGCCGGGGGCGACCGCGCTCGGCGGGCTGGGCGTGTTGGGCCCTACCCGGATGGACTACCCCGGCACCATCGCCACGGTGAGGGCCGTGGCACGCTACGTGGGCGAGCTGCTGGCCCAGAATTGATCCAGGGCAGGGGCCGGCACCCGGCTCCGGCCGACGACCGGCGCAACGCGAGACGAACATGAGGACACCGAACGCAGTGGCCAGGGACTACTACGGCATTCTCGGCGTGAGCCGGGAAGCCTCCGATGACGAGATCAAGCGCGCCTACCGGAAGCTGGCGCGGCAGTTCCACCCGGACGTCAATCCGGACCCGGAGGCCCAGGAGAAGTTCAAGGACATCAACGCCGCGTACGAGGTCCTCTCGGACGACCGGAAACGGCAGATCGTCGACCTGGGTGGCGACCCGCTCGCCCCGGGTGGCGGCGGCGCGGGGCCGGGCGGTCCCGGCGGTGCGGGCCCGTTCGTCGGCTTCCAGGACATCATGGACGCGTTCTTCGGCGGCGCCGCGGGTGGCGCCCGGGGGCCGCGGCCGCGTACCCGGCCGGGCGCCGACGCGATCCTGCGGCTGGAGCTGGACCTGCACGAGACCGCGTTCGGCGTCGAGGCGCCGATCACGGTCGACACCGCGGTGCTCTGCACCACCTGCGCCGGCGCCGGCACCGCCGCCGGCACCCACCTGGCCACCTGCGAGGCGTGCGGCGGCCGGGGCGAGGTGCAGTCGGTGCAGCGCACCTTCCTCGGCCAGGTGGTCTCCGCCCGGCCCTGCACCGTCTGCCAGGGGTACGGCACCACCATCCCGCACCCCTGCCCGACCTGCGCCGGCGACGGCCGGGTGCGCACCCGCCGCTCGCTGACCGTCAAGATCCCCGCCGGGGTCGAGGACGGCATGCGGATCCGGCTCGCCCAGCAGGGTGAGGTGGGCCCGGGTGGCGGCACCGCCGGCGACCTCTACGTGGAGATCCACGAGCGGCCGCACGACGTGTACTCGCGCAAGGGCGACGACCTGCACTGCCGGGTCACCGTGCCGATGACCGCCGCCGCGCTCGGCACCCGGCTGACCATCAAGACGCTGGACAGCGAGGAGACGGTCGACGTCAAGGCCGGCACCCAGCCGGGCAGCACGCTGCGGCTGCGCGCCCGGGGCGTGCCGCACCTGCGCGGCACCGGCCGGGGTGACCTCTACGTCCACCTCGACGTGCGGACGCCGACGAAGCTCGACGCCGACCAGGAGAAGATGCTGCGCGACTTCGCCAAGACCCGGGGCGAGGAGGTCGCCGAGCTGACCAAGCAGGGCGGCTTCTTCTCCCGGATGCGCGACGCCTTCAACGGGCACGCCTGAGGTGTCCGCGCCGCTGTTCCTGGTCGAGGCGCTGCCCACCGGCGACACGCTGACCCTGGACGGCCCGGAGGGCCACCACGCGGCCACCGTGCAGCGGCTGCGCGTCGGCGAGGAGCTGCTGCTGGCCGACGGCCGGGGCGGCACGGCCGCCGCCCTGGTCACCACCGTCGGCCGGGGCACCCTCGACGTCCGGGTCACCTCCCGGGGGTACGCGGACGCGCCGGTGCCCCGGATCGTGGTGGTGCAGGGCATCGCCAAGGGGGACCGGGGCGAGCTGGCCGTGCAGGCGATGACCGAGGTCGGGGTGGACGAGATCGTGCCCTGGGCGGCGTCCCGCGCGGTGACCCAGTGGCGCGGCGACCGGGGCGTACGGGCCCGGGACAAGTGGGTGGCGACCGCCCGGGAGGCGGCCAAGCAGGCCCGCCGGCCCTGGCTGCCGGTGGTGGCCGGCGCCCCGGACGAGTCCACCGGCACCGTGGTGCGGCGGATCGCCGGAGCCGGTGCCGCGTTCGTGCTGCACGAGGAGGCCGAGGAGCGGCTGACCACCGCCGAGCTGCCGCAGACCGGCGAGATCGTGCTGGTGGTGGGCCCGGAGGGCGGCATCGCCCCGGCCGAGCTGACCACTTTCGCCGACGCCGGGGCCCGCCCGGTGCGGCTCGGTCCGTCGGTGCTGCGCACCTCCACCGCCGGGGTGGCCGCCCTGAGCGTCCTCGCCACCCGCCTCTCCCGCTGGTAAGCCCCCACCCCGCCCGAGCTGGGCCCCGCCCCGCCCCGCCCCGCCCCGGGCCGGGCCGGGCCGGGCCGCGGGCACTTTCACTGAATGAGTGGCTGTTCCGCGCCGGATAGGCACTCATTCAGTGAAAGTGCGTGGATCTCGAGGTGTGGCGGGGTGGGTGGGGTAGCCGCCTCGGCCGGCGTCAGGTACGCAGGTAGGAGGCGCCGTTGAGGTCGACGATGGTGCCGGAGGCCCACTGCGCCTCGGGGCTGGCCAGCCAGTGCACGGCGGCGGCGATCTCCTCGGGGCGGGCCACCCGGCCGAACGGGCTCTGTGCCCGGATCGCGTCGCCCTGCTCGCCGGTCAGGTGCTCCGTGGTCATGTCGGTCGCCACGAAGCCCGGGGCGACCGTGGCGACCGCGATGCCGTACGGGGCGAGCGCGACGGCGAGGGACTGCCCGAGCGCGTTCAGGCCGGCCTTGCTGGCGCCGTACGCGGGCTGGTCCGGCTCGCCCCGGAACGCGCCCCGCGACGACACGTTCACCACCCGGCCACCGCGTTCCCGCATGTGCTGGGCGGCGCACCAGGTGACGTTGCCCGCCCCGGTCAGGTTGGTCTCCAGCACCCGCCGCCACTGCCGCTGCCACTGCTCGTACGAGGCGCCCAAGACCGGGTGCGGGGCGTCCCGGTCGCCGTACACGCCGGCGTTGTTGACCAGCACGTCGAGCCCCCCGAGCCGGGCGGCGGCGTCGTCCACCATGGCCCGTACCGCCGCCGGGTCGGTGAGGTCCGCGCGGACCACCACGTGGCCGTCGCCGGGCAGTTCGGCGCGGAGCGCCTCGGCCAGCTCGGCCGAGTCCCGGTGGTGGATCGCCACCCGGTCCCCGCCCGCCGCGAACGCCCGCGCCACGGCGCGGCCGATGCCGCGCGACGCCCCCGTCACCAGTACCGCTCGTGAAGTCACGCGGCACATCATGCCCGAGGCGCGCGGCACGCCTTACCATGCCCCGATGGGATCCGACTGCCTGTTCTGCCGCATCGCCGCCGGGGAGATCCCGGCCACCATCGTCCGGGAAACCGACACCACCCTCGCCTTCCGCGACCTCGACCCGAAGGCGCCGGTGCACGTGCTGGTCATTCCGAAGGAGCACTACGCCGACGTCGCCACGCTGGGGCAGGGCGACCCGAAGCTCGCCGGCGACCTGCTCGCCACGGCGGCCGCGGTGGCGGAGGACGAGGGGCTGCTCGGCGACGGCTTCCGGCTGATGTTCAACACCGGCTCGTACGGCGGCCAGGAGGTCTTCCACGTGCACGCGCACCTGCTCGGCGGCGCGCCGCTCGGCCCGATGCTGGCCCGGAACGTCGCGTGACGGCTGACCCGGACCGGCTGGCCCGGATGGTGCGCCGGGTGCAGGCGCAGGCCCGGGTGCCCGCCCTGGCGGCGGCCCTGCACCGCGCCGACCGGCCGTTGTGGACCTGCGAGGTCGGCGGCACCGGCAGCGACGCCGACCTCGGCCCGGGCACGCGGTTCCGGATCGGCTCCGTGACCAAGACCTTCACCTCGGTGCTGGTGATGCAGTGCCGCGACGACGGGCTGCTCGACCTGGACGACCCGATCGGCCGCCATCTGGCGCTGCCCGCGCACGGCGAGCTGACCGTACGCCGGCTGCTGTCGCACACCGCCGGGCTGCAACGCGAGCCGTACGGCGACGTCTGGGACACGCTGCGCGCCCCGGGCGCGGACGAGCTGGTCGCCGAGCTGGCCCGGGCCGAGCGGGTGCTGCCGACCGGTCGCCGCTACCACTACTCCAACCTGGGCATGGCGCTGCTCGGCCGGCTGGTCGGCGAGCTGCGCGGCGGCGCCTGGGCCGAGGTGCTCACCGAACGGGTGCTGACCCCGCTGGGCCTGGCCGCCACCTCGGTCACGCCGGGGCCGGCGGCGGCCACCGGGTTCCTGGTCGACGCCTACTCCGACGAGGCGCACCCGGAACCGCCGACCGACTTCGGCGCGATCGCCCCGGCCGCCCAGCTCTGGAGTACGGCGACCGACATGGCCCGGTGGGCCGCCTTCCTGGCCGACCCGGTGACGCTGGACCCGGCCGGGGCGGTGCTCGCCCCGGCCTCGCTGGACGAGATGCGCTGGCCGCTGACCACCACCGACGAGACGCTCTGGGCGGCCGGCTTCGGGCTCGGCCTGATCCTGGTGCCGTACCCGGACCGGGTGGTGCACGTGGGGCACGACGGCGCGATGCCGGGCTTCCTCGCCGCGGTCTACGGGCGGCGCGGCGGCGACGGCACGGCCGGCGCGATGGGCTGCGCGGTGCTCGGCTCCTCCGGCACCGCGGCGGAGGTCTTCGACCTGCCGCACCGGCTGCTCGCCGCGTCCGCCGAGCACGACCCGGCCGACGTCCCGCCGTGGCGCCCGGGCGAACCCGCCCCCGGGCCGTTGCGCGGGATGCTGGGCCGCTGGTGGGGCGAGGGCTTCGAGTACGTCTTCAGCTGGCACGACGGCGCGCTGCGTGCCCGGGGCGCCGACGACCCGGCGGGGAAGCCACCGGCGGTCTTCGCGCCGGTGCCGGACGCTCCGGACGTCTTCCGGACGGTCGCCGGGCGGGAGGTCGGCGAGCTGCTGCGGCTGACCCGGGACGAGCACGGCACGGTGGTCCGGCTGCACTGGGCCACCTACCGCTTCACCCGCCGTCAGGAGGCCTTCGACCGGTACGACTTCCGCGCCGGCTGACCCGGCCCCCGCCCTGGGCGCGGGCGCGTGGTGTGGGTGCCGCCGGGAGGTATCGCCCGCCGTGCGCCCGCCCCCGGGGGGCGGCGGAAATGGACGCGGTGCCGCCGGGGTTGAGCGGATACGATGGGTGTAACGTCCGCACGCCGCGCCAGCAGGGCCGGCGACCGAGATCGGAAGCAGGTGGCGTAGGGCCGGACGGCCCGATTTATGACCGGCACCCCACCTCCCGGCCCGCCCCGGGTGCAGACCAGGATCACGGTTCCCGATTCCAAGATCATGGTCAACCTGCTCGGCGCGGGCGACGAGATCCTGCGCCTCGTCGAACGCTCGGTCGACAGTGACGTGCACGTGCGCGGCAACGAGATCACCATCACCGGTGCCCCCGCGGACAACGCCCTCGCCGAGCGCCTCTTCAGCGAGCTGCTCGAACTGATCGAGAAAGGCGAGACCCTGACCACTGATGCCGTCCGGCGTACCGTCGGCATGCTCGAGCAGGGCGGCGCGGAGCGGCCCGCCGAGGTTCTCACCCTCAACATCCTCTCCCGGCGCGGGCGCACCATCCGCCCCAAGACGCTCGGGCAGAAGCGCTACGTCGACGCGATCGACACGCACACCATCGTCTTCGGCATCGGCCCCGCCGGCACCGGAAAGACCTACCTCGCCATGGCGAAGGCCGTCCAGGCGCTCCAGGCCAAGCAGGTCAACCGGATCATCCTGACCCGGCCGGCGGTCGAGGCGGGGGAGCGGCTGGGCTTCCTGCCCGGCACCCTCAACGAGAAGATCGACCCGTACCTGCGGCCGCTCTACGACGCGCTGCACGACATGCTCGACCCGGAGTCCATCCCCAAGCTGATGGCCGCCGGCACGATCGAGGTCGCGCCGCTGGCGTACATGCGGGGCCGGACCCTCAACGACGCGTTCATCATCCTGGACGAGGCGCAGAACACCACGCCCGAGCAGATGAAGATGTTCCTCACCCGACTCGGCTTCAATTCCAAGATCGTCGTGACCGGTGACGTCACCCAGGTGGACCTTCCCGGCGGGACGACCAGCGGCCTGCGGGTGGTCCGGGACATCCTGGAGAACGTCGAGGACGTGCACTTCGCCCAGCTCTCCAGCTCGGACGTGGTCCGGCACAAGCTGGTCGGCGAGATCGTCGACGCGTACGCCCGCTGGGACGCCGAGCGGGAGAACCAGCAGGCGCAGAGCGTGCACGCCGTGCCGGGGCGGACCGCCCAGGGCGGCCGGGCCGGCCGGCGCCGCTAACCCAGAGGAAGCCAGTTGTCCATCGAGATCGCCAACGAGTCCGGTGTCGACGTCGACACCGACGCTGTGCTCGCCGTCGCCCGGCACGCCCTCGACGAGATGGGGGTCAACCCCCTCGCCGAGCTCTCCGTGCTGCTGGTCGACATCGAGTACATGACCGAGCTGAACCACCGCTGGATGGGTGGGGACGGGCCGACCGACGTGCTCGCCTTCCCGATGGACGAGGGCAGCGTCGACCACGGTCCGGGGGAGAGCGCCCCGGCCGGCGGCGAGCCGGCCCTGCTCGGCGACATCGTGCTCTGCCCGGAGGTGGCGGCCAAGCAGGCCGCCACCGCCGGCCACACCACCGCCGACGAGCTGCACCTGCTCACCGTGCACGGCGTGCTGCACCTGCTCGGGTACGACCACGCCGAGCCGGAGGAGGAGCGGGAGATGTTCACGCTCCAGGCCCGACTGCTGGCCAGCTGGCGGTCGACCCGGACCCGGTGATGACCACCCAGGCGGCGGCCGCCGCCGGCCTACCCGACCTCCAGCTGATCTTCTTCGCGGCGGGGCTGGTGGTGCTCGCCGGTCTGATCGCGATGACCGAGGCAGCGCTCGCCGCCGTCTCGCCGGCCCGGGCCGCCGAGCTGGCCCGGGACGGGGCGCGCGGCGCGCGTACCCTCCAGGCCGTCGCCGGCGACGTGGTCCGCCACCTCAACCTGCTGCTCCTGCTCCGGCTGCTGGCCGAGCTGACCGCCACCACGCTGGTCGCCCTCGTCGCGGTGGACACCTTCGGCGCAGGCTGGCGGGCGGCGCTGGTCACCGCCGGCGCGATGACCGTGGTCAGTTTCGTCGTGGTCGGGGTGGCCCCGCGCACCATCGGCCGGCAGCACGCGTACGCGGTGGGCCGGGCGGTGGCGCCGCTGGTCCGCTGGCTGGGCCGGGCGCTGAACCCGCTCGCCTCGCTGCTGATCCTGATCGGCAACGCGGTCACCCCGGGGCGCGGCTTCCGCGAGGGGCCGTTCGCCAGCCAGGTGGAACTGCGCGAGCTGGTCGACCTGGCCGAGCAGCGCGGCGTCGTGGAGCACGGCGAGCGGCAGATGATCCACTCGGTCTTCGCGCTCGGCGACACCATCGCCCGCGAGGTGATGGTGCCCCGCACGGAGATGGTCTGGATAGAGGAGGGCAAGACGCTCTCCCAGGCGCTGGCGCTCTTCCTGCGCTCCGGCTTCTCCCGCATCCCGGTCATCGGCGAGAGCGTCGACGACGTGCTCGGCGTGCTGTACCTCAAGGACCTCATCCGGCGTACCCGGGGCGGCGACCTGCGGGCCCACCAGAGCCCGGTGTCGGAGCTGATGCGCCCGGCGACCTTCGTGCCCGAGTCCAAGCCGGTCGACGACCTGCTCTCGGAGATGCAGGCCGCCCGCAACCACCTGGTCATCGTCGTCGACGAGTACGGCGGCACCGGCGGCCTGGTGACGATCGAGGACATCCTGGAGGAGATCGTCGGCGAGATCACCGACGAGTACGATGTCGAACGCCCGCCGGTGGAACACCTGGAGGACGGTGCGGTGCGGGTCACCGCCCGGCTCCCGGTGGAGAACCTGGGCGAGCTGTTCGACACCGAGCTCCCCACCGACGAGGTGGAGACCGTCGGCGGCCTGCTGGCCCAGTCCCTGGGCCGGGTGCCGATCCCCGGCGCCCGCGCCGAGGTCGCCGGGCTGCGGCTGATCGCCGAGGGCACCACGGGACGGCGCAACCGGATAGACACCGTGCTGGTCAGCCGGGTCGAACCGAGTGACGCGCCGGACTCCGCGGGGCGCGGCGAGCAGGCCGAGACCCGCAACAACCAGACCAGATCCGAGGAGAGGCAACCCGCCGATGCCTGAGTCACCCGCCGTACCGGCCGCCCGGCCGACCCCGTCCGACCCGGCCGAACTGAGCGCCGAGGACGGCAAGCTGGTCGTCCTGGCGCGGGGCGCCCGTGGTCGGGTCGCGGCCGTGGAGGGCGCGGCGGTGCGGGACCAGGACGGTCGGACGTACGCCGCGGCGAGCGTCTCGCTGCCCTCGCTGACCATCACCGCGCTCCAGCTCGCCGTCGCCTCCGCCGTGGCGGCGGGCGCGAGCCGGCTGGAGGCGGCCGTGGTGGTGACCGAGGCGTCGACGCTGGACGGGGCGGGGCACGCCGCCGTGCGCGACCTCTCCACCGACGCGCCGATCCACGTCGCGGCGCCGGACGGCACGGTCCTCGGCACGGTGGTCGAGTGACCGGCACCGAGGAGCGTCCGTACCGGGCCGGGTTCGCCTGTTTCGTCGGGCGGCCCAACGCGGGCAAGTCGACGCTGACCAACGCGATCGTCGGTCAGAAGATTGCGATCACCTCCAACAAGCCGCAGACCACCCGGCACGTCATCCGGGCCGTGCTGCACCGCCCGGACTCGCAGCTCGTGCTGGTCGACACCCCCGGCCTGCACCGCCCCCGGACGCTGCTCGGCGAACGCCTCAACGATTTGGTCCGCTCGACCTGGAGCGAGGTCGACGTGATCGGCCTCTGCATCCCGGCGGACGAGCCGATCGGCCGGGGTGACCGGTTCATCACCGGTGAGCTGGCCGAGCTGAAGGCGACCGTGTTGGCCGTGGTGACCAAGACCGACCTGGTCGACAAGAAGCGCCTCGCCGAGCAGTTGCTGGCGGTCAGCCAGCTGGGCGAGTTCGCCGAGGTGGTGCCGGTCAGCGCGGTCTCCGGGCACCAGGTGGACACCCTGGTCGACGTGATGACCAAGTACCTGCCGCCGTCGCCGCAGCTCTACCCGGACGACATGCTCACCGACGACCCCGAGCAGGTGATGGTCGCGGAGCTGATCCGGGAGGCGGCGCTGGAGGGGGTCCGGGACGAGCTGCCGCACTCCATCGCGGTCGTCGTCGAGGAGATGATTCCCGAGGGCCAGGTCATGAAGATCTTCGCCGACGTCTACGTCGAGCGGCCCAGCCAGAAGGCGATCGTGATCGGTCACCGGGCCAGCCGACTCAAGGCGGTCGGCACGGCGGCCCGCAAGCAGATCGAGGAGCTGCTGGGCACCCGGGTCTACCTGGACCTGCACGTACGGGTGGCCAAGGACTGGCAGCGGGACCCGAAGCAGCTGCGCAAGCTCGGCTTCTGACCGCATTGCGGGCGGTGACCGGCGCGGTCCGGTCCGGTCACCGGTCCGGCGGCGGTATGGGAAGGTTCACGTCGCCCCGGGGGGTGACGGCCGTTTGGCGGGGTGAAGTCGGAGGGTAGGGAGCGTTTCTGCTCCGCCGCCCCCGACATAGATGCAGGCTGATGCGCAACCGATACCTGGACCTGCTCCGCTTTCTGGCCATCATCCGGGTCGTGGTCTACCACGTCACCGGCTGGGCGTCGCTGACCCTCGTCTTCCCGGCGATGGCGGTGATGTTCGCCCTGGCCGGGTCGCTGATGGCCGCCTCGCTGGACCGCTCCGGCCCGGCCGCGCTGCTGCGCCGGCTGCGTCGCCTGCTGCCCTCGCTCTGGGTGGTCGCGATCGTCCTCGTGCCCGCCATGCTGATCACCGGCCTGCCACCGGGCCCGAAGGTGCTGCTCTGGCTCTTCCCGGTCGCCGACCCGCCGGCCAACTACTGGGGCGCGCTGGCGTTGAGCCCGATCTGGTACCTGCGCGACTACCTCTGGTTCCTCCTCGCCTCACCGGTCGCCCTGTGGCTGTTCCGCCGGGTGCCGGTCGCCACCCTGGCCCTGCCGTACGCGCTGCTGATGGTGATCGAGCTGGGCCTGCTGCCCGCCGCGCCGGTCCCGCTGCGCGAGTTCGGCGTCTACTTCGGCGCCTGGCTGCTGGGCTTCGCCCACCACGACGGCCTGCTGCGCCGGCTCACCAACCGGGTGCTGCTGCCGACCGCGCTGGCCCTGGCCGGCACCGGGGCCGCCTGGATCGTCACCCATCCCGGGCCGCGCGGCTTCGACCTCAACGACATCGACCTGGGCAATGCGCTCTGGTCCGCGGCGTTCATCCTGGTCCTGCTGGGCCGGGCCCCGGCCACGGCGCACTGGATCGCGCGCAGCCCGCTGTTCAGCCGGGCGGTCACCGTGCTCAACCGGCGGGCGCTGACGGTCTACCTCTGGCACATGCCGTTCGTGGTGCTGCTCACCCCGCTGGTCGACGTGGTCGGCTGGTCGCACCAGGACCCGCTCGGCATGGCGATCCGGGTGGTGCTGGTCTTCGCCCTGGTCGGGGTGGTGACCCTGCTGTTCGGGTGGGTGGAGGACGTGGCCGCCCGACGCCGGCCCGAGCTGGTGCCGGGCGGACGACGTGCGCCGGTGACGGCCGACCGGGGCGTACCCGCCGTGCCGGTCAGCCCCGCGCCGGCCGGCTCCCGGACGCCGGCCCGCCCGGTCCGGACGCTCGGCGTGCCGGCCGGCCCGGCGGGTACGGCCGGACGACCGGCCACCGGCCCCGGCGACAAGCGGCGCGAGCGGTTGAGGGTCGGCGCCGCCGGCCGAGCCGTGGTCCCCGCCCCCCGGGTGGCCGAGCTGGCCACCGTCGAGATCAACGCTGGTTGACCCGCACGTTTCCGCTGCCGGTGCTCAGGTCGAGCACCAGCGACGCCCCCGGGTCGTTCGGCACCCCCAGGTCGCTGTCGCCCGACCCGGTGCTGGACCGCACCCGGTACCGGCCGGCGGGCACCAGCACCTCCACGTCGCCGCTGGAGGCGTGGGCCCGCGCCGAGGCGGGCTCGTCCAACTCGATCGTGACGTTGCCGGACTCCGCCTCGGCGTTCACCTGCCCCCGCAGCCGCAGCCCGGTGATGTCGCCCGACGAGGCGCGCAGCTCGACCGGGGCGGCCACGTCCTCCACCTCGATGTTCCCGGAGCCGGTCGTGGCGCGTACCGGGCCGGTGGCGCCGGCCACCCGGATGTTGCCCGAGCCGAGGGCCAGCTCCACCGTGCCGACCCGGCTCAGCTCGACGTCGCCGGAGCCGGTCTCGCCCCGCACCCGGACCCCCTCCGGGGCGGTCACCTCGTACGACACCGAGCAGCGCGGGCCGCACTCCGCGTCCAGCACCAGCTCGTCGCCCCGCACCTCGTACGTGGTGCGCGGCTGGTCGCCCTGGTAGCGCAGCACCCGCTGGATGCGTACCTCGGTGGCCGGTCCGGTGGCCCGGACCACCACGTCGCCCGCGCCCGGCCGTACGGTGACGGTGCTGATCCGTACCGCCTCGGTGTGGTCGAAGTCCAGCCGCCGGAAGGAGAGCGTGTCGCACCCGGCGGCGAGGATGACGGTGGCGGCCGCGCCCAGGGCGACGGCGGTGCGGGGAAGAGCCATGGTCAGCAACCTACGGCCGGCCCCGACCGCCGCACATCGGGGACGCGACGCCGGTCCACCCCGAACCGACCCTGATTTCCCACCCCGAGGGAGAATGGCCCGATGCCCGGGTACCGCCGCCAGCTCTACCGCGACGACGCGGTGGTCCTGCGTGTGCAGAAGCTGGGCGAGTCCGACCGGATCATCACCCTGCTGACCCGCCGGCACGGCCGGCTGCGTGCCGTGGCCCGGGGCATCCGGCGCACCACCAGCAAGTTCGGCGCCCGGCTGGAGCCGTTCGGGCACGTCGACGTGCAGCTCGCCGGCGACCCGAAGGGCAACCAGGGCAGCTCCCTGCACACGGTCAGCCAGGTCGAGGGGATCGACCTGTACGGCAAGCGGTTCCTCGGCGACTATCCCCGCTACACCGCGGCCAGCGCGATCGCCGAGACCGCCGAGCGGCTCACCCCGGTCGAGCGGGAACCCTCGCTCCGGCTGTTCCAGCTCACCCTCGGCGCGCTGCGGGCGCTGGCCGACGGGAGCCACGCCACCACGCTGGTGCTCGACGCGTACCTGCTGCGCGGGATGGCGCTGGCGGGCTGGGCGCCGGCGCTGATCGCCTGCGCGGTCTGCGGCACGCCGGGGCGGCACCGGGCCTTCTCCGTACCGGCCGGCGGCGCGGTCTGCCCGGACTGCCGGCCGCCCGGCGCGGCCCACCCCGCGCCGGCCACCATCGACCTGATGTCCGCGCTGACCAGTGGCGACTGGCGGGTCGCCGACGCCACCGAGACCGGCGTACGCCGGGAGTGCAGCGGCCTGGTCGCGGCGCACCTGCAGTGGCACCTGGAGCGCGCGCTACGCTCGCTGCCGCTGGTCGACCGGGGTGCACCCGCGGCCGGCGCGGTCCCGTCACCCGGCGGTGGCGTGGCCGGTCCGGTTCCGCCGCCGCCCGGCGTCGGGGCCGGCGTGGACGGCGTGGACAGGGAGATGACCGAGTGATCCGATCGTTGAGGGCCGGCCGGCGCGCGCCGGTGCCGCCGACACCGCACCCGTCGGGCGCCCGGCCGCCGGCGTTGCCCGCCGAGGCGGTGCCGAAGCACGTCGCGGTGGTGATGGACGGCAACGGCCGGTGGGCCAAGGAGCGTGGCCTGCCCCGCACCAAGGGTCACGAGGCGGGCGAGTTCAGCCTCTTCGACACCATCGAGGGCGCGATCGAGCTGGGCATCCCCTACCTGTCGGCGTACGCGTTCTCCACCGAGAACTGGCGGCGCTCGCCGGACGAGGTCCGGTTCCTGATGGGCTTCAACCGGGACGTCATCCGCCGCCGCCGCGACCAGCTCGTCGACCTCGGCGTGCGGGTGGTCTGGTCGGGCCGGGCGGGGCGGCTGTGGAAGAGCGTCATCTCCGAGTTGCAGACCGCCGAGGAGATGTCCCGGGGCAACTCGACGCTGACCCTGCAGTTCTGCGTGAACTACGGCGGCCAGGCGGAGATCGCCGACGCCGCCGCCGCGATCGCCCGCGACGTGGCCGCCGGTCGGCTCGACCCGGCGAAGGTCAACGAGAAGACCGTGGCGAAGTACCTCTACCACCCGGAGATCCCGGAGGTGGACCTGTTCCTGCGTCCCTCCGGTGAGGAGCGGATCTCCAACTTCCTGCTCTGGCAGACGGCGTACGCGGAGCTGGTGTTCCTCGACACCCTCTGGCCGGATTTCGACCGCCGGCACCTCTGGTACGCCTGCGAGCTGTACGCGCAGCGGGACCGCCGGTTCGGGGGCGCGCTGCCCAACCCGGTCGCCCCGCAGGTGTAGACCTCGCCGGGCTCGTGATTGTCCGAGCGTCCGGTGGGGTACCTCTTGAGGTAGCAGCCAAGACGCGGAGGTGAACCCACATGATTCAGAAGCGGATCGCCCAGTGGGCGGTCATGGCGGTCGCCGTGCCGCTGGCCGCGGCCGGTGCCCGCCGGCTCAGCCACACGCTGGAGGCCCGTCGGGGCCCGACCGGCGTGAGCCGACTGCTCAGCAAGGGCGCGGACATGCTGCGTCCGCAGAAGGCCAAGCGTCGCCGGTTCTGGTGACCATCGACGTCCGGTACGCCGTCGGCGCCGCTCCCTCGGGGGCGGCGCTGACGCGTTCCGGCCGGTCGGTGCGGCCCGCGCGCGTACGATCGGCGCAGGGCGCGCCGCCCGGGCACGTCCGCCACGGGGGTGGGGATGTCGGATCTCCGGTACAAACTGATCATGGCGCTGAACGCCGCCGACCTGGGCAGCCCGATCTGCGAACAGGTCGCCGGGATCTGCGCTGAGATCGCCGAGCAGCACTGCGCCGAGCTGGGGCACGCCCCGAGCGTGCGCTCCGGCGAGATCGCCGAACTGGCCACCGGTGAACCGGCGCTGACCTGGGCGCCGAACGAGACCGGGCAGCGGGCCTGGTGAGCGCGCTGGCGCCGAGCCCGGCGGTGGACGTCCGCCGGGCCGAGGACCGGTTCAAGACCCGACTGTCCTGGCTCGACTCGAAGCACTCCTTCTCGTTCTCCCGGCACTACGACCCGGCCAACACCCACCACGGCCTGCTGCTGGTCAACAACGACGACATCGTCCACCCGGGCACCGGGTTCGAGACCCACCCGCACGAGGACATGGAGATCGTGACCTGGGTACTGCGCGGCTCGCTGGTGCATCAGGACTCCACCGGCCACAGCGGGATCATCTATCCCGGGCTGGCCCAGCGGATGAGCGCCGGCACCGGCATCCTGCACTCGGAGAAGAACGACTCCTGGCGGCTGGACGGCCGGGAGCCGCACGGCGACCCGGTCCACTTCGTGCAGATGTGGGTGGTGCCCGACACCGACGGCGTCGACCCCGGCTACGAGCAGCTGGAGATCGGTGACGAGCTGCTGCGCGGCGGCCTGGTGCCGGTCGCCTCCGGCATGGACCGGTACGACGGCGCCTCGGCCATCCGGATCCGCAACCGGTACGCCACCCTGCACGCCGCCCGGCTCGCCGCCGGCGACGAGGTCACCCTGCCCGACGCGCCCTACCTGCACCTCTACGTGCCCAGCGGCGCGGTGACGCTGGAGGGCGCCGGCCGGCTCGGCGAGGGTGACGCCGCCCGGATCACGATGACCGGTGGCCACCGGGTCAGCGCCACCGAGCCCGCCGAGATCCTGGTCTGGGAGATGCACGCCACCCTCGCCTGAGCCGGGTCGATCAGTCCCGCCTCAGCCCGCCACCTCGGCGCGGTCGCCGGCCCAGACGGTGTGGAACGTGCCCTCCCGGTCCACCCGGTGGTAGGTGTGCGCGCCGAAGTTGTCCCGCAGCCCCTGGATCAGCGCCGCCGGCAGCCGCTCCGCGCGTAGCGCGTCGAAGTAGGCCAGCGACGAGGAGAACGCCGGGGTGGGAACGCCGGCCCGGGCCGCGTCGGCCACCACCCGCCGCCAGCTGGGCACCCCGGCGCCGACCGCCTCGGCGAAGTACGGCGCCACCAGCAGCGTCGACAGGTCCGGCTCGGCGTCGTACGCCGCACGGATGCGGTCGAGGAAACGGGCCCGGATGATGCAGCCGCCCCGCCAGATGGTGGCGGTGCCACCGAGGTCGATGTCCCAGTCGTACTCGCGGCTGCCGGCGCGGATGTGGTCGAAGCCCTGCGCGTACGCGACGATCTTGCTGGCCAGCAGCGCGCGCCGGACGTCCTCGACGAAGGTCTCCCGCTCCTCGACCTGCCACTTCTCGCCGGCGTCGGGAAAGGCCCGGCGGGCGGCGGCGCGCTGGTCGGCGTGGCCGGACAGCGACCGGGCGAACGTCGCCTCGGCGATGCCGGTGATCGGGATGCCCAGGTCGAGCGCGCTCTGCACGGTCCACCGGCCGGTGCCCTTCTGCTCGGCCTGGTCGAGCACCACGTCGACGAAGGCCCGGCCGGTCGCCGCGTCGGTGTGTGCCAGCACGTCGGCGGTGATCTCGATCAGGAAGGACTCCAGCTCGCCGGTGTTCCACTCCCGGAAGATGTCGGCGATCTCCGCCGGGCTCGCCGACAGCCCCGCCCGCAGCAGGTCGTACGCCTCGGCGATGAGCTGCATGTCGGCGTACTCGATGCCGTTGTGCACCATCTTGACGAAGTGGCCGGCGCCGTCCGGGCCGATGTGCCGGCAGCACGGGACGCCGTCCACCTGCGCGGCGATCTTCTCGAAGATCGGCCCGAGCTTCGCGTACGACTCGGCGGAGCCGCCGGGCATGATGCTCGGCCCGCGCAGCGCGCCCTCCTCCCCGCCGGAGACGCCGGTGCCGACGAAGTGCAGCCCGTGCCCGCGCAGCGCCTCCTCCCGGCGCCGGGTGTCGGCGAAGTGCGCGTTCCCGCAGTCGACGACGATGTCGCCCTCCTCCAGCAGCGGGACCAGCTCGTCGATCACCGCGTCGGTGGGGCCGCCGGCCTTCACCATGACGATCACGGCGCGGGGTCGCTCCAGAGTGGCGACGAAGTCCGCGAGGGACTCGGACGCGACGAAGGTGCCCTCGCCGCCGTGCTCGGCGACGAGGCTGCGGGTGCGCTCGGGGGAGCGGTTGTGCACGGCCACCGTGAAGCCGTTGCGGGCCAGGTTCCGGGCCAGGTTGCGGCCCATCACCGCCAGCCCCGTGACCCCGATCTGCGCCGTCGCCTGCTGAGCCATCCGTCCGCCACCTCTCGTCGGCCTGCCGTCCTGCGACCGTATCGCGGCCACCGGCCGTCAGGGTCCGGACATCGACGCTCGGTGAGCGACGGGGTGCGGGCCGTCGCGCGCCGGGCTGCGGGACCAGCCGCGGTGGCTGGCGGCGGCCGGGCGGCGATCAGGTGTTCACCCGGGCCTGCCACCGGCGGGCACTGCGGCATCGGGCGGTGTCACCGGGCCCGCCGGGCGGTAGCGCCGGGCACGTCCGGTGGTGTCAGCCCTCGGCCAGGCGGGCCTCGACGTGGGCCACCTTGCCGGTGAGCGCGTCGGTGACCCCGGGTCGCACGTCGGCCTTGAGCACCACGCTGACCCGGGGCGCCCGTTCGGCCACCACGTCGACCGCCCGCTTGACCACCGCCATCACCTCGTCCCACTCACCCTCGACGGTGGTGAACATGGCGTCGGTGCGGTTGGGCAGGCCGGAGGCGCGGACCACCCGGACCGCCTCGGCGACCAGGTCGCCGACGGACTCGCCGACGCCGAGCGGGGTAATCGAGAACGCGATCAGCATGCCGCCGATGGTGCCAGTAAATCGGCTGGGGCCGCCGCCGTCGGTGGATTAGCCTGTCGGCATGCGTTACTGACGCCCCACCTTCAGCCAGTCGGGCCCGCCGCCGTCGTCGGGGGTCCGGCCGCGCCGGGCGTCCGCATTCCCCACCTTCTCGTACGGGTGGTGTCTCCGTGGTCGGGTCGCCCGGGCCGTTCCCTGCCCGCCGACCGCCCGCCTCGCGGCGCGGTCCCCGCATCCGAAGGAGGCAGCGTATGCCCGCCAAGCGCAGTCCGAAGAAGTCCCGCCCGTCGGCGTGGGCCAAGGTGGCGGTGAGCCCGCCGGATCTCGACGCGCTCACCGTGGCGCCCGTCGCCCCGGTCACCCTGCCGGACGAAACGGGCTCCGCGCCCGCTGCCGCCCGGCCCGCCCCGGCGGCCCCGCCGTGGACCGGCCCGTCGGTGCGCGGCGGCTCCACCGCCGCCCGTGGCCAGACCCGCCGGTACGCGTTCCGCCGCAGCTGACCGGCGCCGCTGGTACGGAGGCCGGCAGGGCCGCGCGACTTCCCGCACGACGGAGTGGTGGTGCGGTTGCCGGCGGCACCCGTTCCGGCGCTCCGGTGCGGCGAACCGTCGGCTGCCGCACCGGCGGCGCCAGGCGCAGCCGGGTCTGACCTCCTGGCGCGGCGTGCCGCGTCCAGCGTGGCCCTGCGGCGCCGATCGCCATGCCGCCGCTGGCCATGGCGGCCGACGGCAGCGGGGCCCGGTGAGCCTGTCCGGCGTATGACCGCGACGAGCGTGATACCTCTGAGGTATCAAGATGCCTCTGAGGTATCACGCTCACCGGACACCTTCTCTCCGAAATGGCCGGCCGGAGGGGCCGCCGGCGCCGCCCGGCCGGACGCGACCACCGGGCTGCCCGGCCGGGCCCGACCATTGGGCTGTCCGGCCGGGCCCGACCACCGGGCCGCCGGACGTGGTGCTGGTGCGCATGGACGACCGAGCGCCCCACGGCCGGACCCGACCACCGGGCCGCCGGTCGGGACCGAGTCGCGCCGGGTCAGCCGATCAGCGGGCGGAAGGTGCCGAGCGCGACGCTGACCGCGATCGCCGCACCACCCAGCACGGCCGCCCCGGCGACGAGCAGCCCGTCGGCCACGCCGAACCGCTGCCGACGGGCGACGGTGCGCGGGGTGCCGGCGTCGAAGCCCCGGGCGTCCATCGCCACCGCCAGCCGGGTGCCCCGCCGGATCGCCCCGACCAGCAGGGCGAACGCGGTCGACACGAACAGCCGCAGCTTCGCCACCGGGTTGCGCCCGGCGTCCACGCCACGTGCCCGGCGGGCCATCTCGATCATCTGCCACTCCTGGCCGAGCAGCGGGACCAGCCGGAACGCGGCCAGCGTCCCGATGGCGAAGCGGGCCGGCGCCTTCGCGTTCTGTACCAGCGCATCGGCCAGGTCGGTCGGATCGGTGGTGGCGAAGACGATCACGCCCGGCAGGGCCACCGCGACCATCCGCAGCACCAGCCCGAGGGCCGTCAGCAGCACTCCCGAGGTGACCAGCAGCGGCCCGGCGTCCAGCAGCACCCGGCCGGAGCGGTCGGCGGCGAAGAGCACCAGCGTGACCACGATGCCGGCCGCGCCGGCCAGCAGCGGCAGGGCCCGCCGGGCCAGCACCCGGTACCGGATCCCGAACAGCGGCAGCACGGCCAGCTCCACGGCGATCGCGATGGCCGGGGCGACCGGGTCCAGGGTGGCCACCAGGACGGCCGAGAAGACCAACGCGGCGGCCAGCTTCGCCACCGGGTTGCGCCGGGCCAGCGGCGCGCCGGGCGCCGCGACCGGTTCCAGGCTGATCACGGGCGCCGCCCGGAGTCGTCGCCGGTCGGGTCGGGTCGCCGGCCCAGGGTGACGGTGCGGTCGGCGAGCGCGGCGACGAAGTCCGCGTCGTGGGTGACGGTGACGACGCCGTGCCCGGCGTCGCGCAGCTCGGCGAAGAGGTCGACCAGCTCCCGCCAGGTGCGCCGGTCCTGGCCGAAGGTCGGCTCGTCGCAGATCAGCAGGCGGGGCGCGGTGGCCAGCGCGGTCGCCACGCTCAGCCGCCGCGCCTCCCCGCCGGAGAGGGTGTACGGGTTCGCGCCGGCCAGCCGGGTCAGCCGCAGCCGGTCCAGCAGGGCGTCCACGGTGGCGCGTACCGCCGGCTCGGGCTGGCCGGTCCGGCGAGGGCCGAGCGCCAGCTCGTCGAAGACGGTGGCGGTGACGAACTGGTGCTCCGGGTCCTGGAAGACCGAGCCGATCCGGCGGGCCAGCGCGGGCGCCCGCCAGCGGTGCGGGGGAGTGCGATCGTCCGCTCCGGCCAGCGCGGCCGTGGCGGTGACCCGGCCGACGCCGGGGCGGAGCAGCCCGCCGAGGAGCAGGGCCAGGGTGGACTTGCCGACGCCGTTGGGCCCGAGCACGGCGAGCGCCTCGCCGGCGCGTACCCGCAGGTCGATGGGGGCCAGCCGGGGCGGCAGGCCGAGCCGGTCGGCGGTGAGCAACTCCGCGCCGGGCGGCGTAATGGCGTGCCGGGGCGGGATGGTCCGGCCCGGCACCCAGACGCCCTCGGCGGCCAGTGCCTCGCCGTGCGCGGCGAAGACCGCCTCCGGCGGGCCGTCCGCGCGGACCCCGCCGCCCGGCTCCAGCACCACCACCCGGTCGACCAGCCGCAGCGCCTCGGCGACCCGGTGTTCGACCAGGATCAGGGTGGTGTCGGCGGACAGCGCGCCGGCGACCGCCCGGCGGACCAGGTCCGCGCCGGCCGGATCGAGGTTGGCGGTCGGCTCGTCGAGCAGCAGCAGGCCGGGGCGCAGGGCGAGCGCGCCGGCCAGGGCCAGGCGCTGCTGCTCGCCGCCGGAGAGTGCCGCGGTGGGCCGGTCCCGGTGGTACGGGAAGCCGACCCGGCGCAACGCCTCGTCCACCCGCGGCCAGATCTCCTCGGCCGGCACCCCCCGGTTCTCCAGCCCGAACGCGACGTCGTCGCCGCTGCGGGCCATCACCAGCTGGGTCTCCGGGTCCTGGAAGACGATGCCGACCCGCTCCCGGTCCTTGCGCGGGTCCAGCCCGTCGATCTCGACGGTGCCCTCCTGCTCGCCGGAGTCCTCGGGCAGCAGCCCGGCCAGCGCCGCCAGCAGGGTGCTCTTGCCCGCCCCGGACGGCCCGAGCAGCAGGACCCGTTCCCCGGCCTCGATCCGCAGGTCCACCCCGCGCACGGCCCACGCCTTCCGCCCGGCGTGCCGCCACCCGAACCCGCGCACCTCCACCGCGCCCACCCGCACCCCCTCCCTACCCAGGCCCACCCGGCTCCCGGCCGGTGATCAAGAGGTTTGCGTCACGACGGTGGCTCCCGTTGACGCAAACCTCTTGATCAACGAAGCGGGGGCGGTCAGATGGCGGCGCGTTCGCGGCCGGCGGGGAAGCGGTCGAGGACGCCGGTGCGGGCGAGGGCGCGGGTGAGCGCGACACTGCCCAGGCCGGCGATCACCAGGGAGCTGACCGCGGTGATCAGGATGTAGGGGAGGCGGAAGCTGCCCCAGGCGGTGTCCGGGTACCAGACGAAGACGTCGTAGAGCGCCGCCGCCAGGCCGGCCAGCGTGGCGGCCAGCAGGGCGACGGGCAGCCGGAACAGGCGGTACCCGAAGGCCGCGAAGGCGAGTTCCGCCGCTGCGGCCTCCAGCGGACCCTGGATGACCAGCGTCCAGCCCCAGCTGCTGCCCAGCGCCACCGAGACCAGCGCGGCGACGGTGAGCGTGAAGAAGGCGGCGCCCGGCTTGCGGATGATCAGACCGCCCAGGACGGCGGGGACCAGCCAGACGCCGTAGATGGCCGCCCGGCCGGGCAGCGGGATCGCGTCGGCGGGGCCGTTCCAGAGCAGGCCCCAGGCCCAGAAGATGATGCCGAAGGCCACCCCGAGCACCGCCGCGATGACGATGTCGATGGTGCGCCACCGGTTGCTGTCGGTGTTGGTCATGTGTGCTCCCAGTCCAAATGATCGAACCAGGAGAAGACGCACGCCGCGCCCGGTGTGGAACCGGACGGCGGCGCGGCTGGAGGTCGACCGAACTCCCTGCGCTGGCATTACCCAGATCAGGTTCGAGGGTCTGCGGGCGGTGCCCGCACTCTCAGCGCTGTGCGCTCCCCTGTCGGATGTGAAGTTGTCTCGTCGACGCTAACAGCTCCGACCCCGCCACGCTCGGCCCGGGTGGACCAGCGCCGGGCTGGGTAGGCTGCCGATCATGCGGGTCGAGGCGCGAGGGCTGACGTTCGAGGTACGCACCGGCGGCCCCGAGGGCGGCGAACCCGTCCTCCTGCTGCACGGCTTCCCGCAGCACGGCGGCGAGTGGGACGAGGTGGTGCCGGCGCTGCACGCCGCCGGCCTGCACACGTACGCGCCGGACCAGCGGGGCTACTCGCCGGGCGCCCGCCCGACCGAGGTGGCCGCCTACCGGCTGCCGGAGCTGGTCGAGGACGCGGTGGCGCTGCTCGACGCGCTGGGCGTCGAGGCGGCCCACGTGGTGGGGCACGACTGGGGCGCGGTCGTCGCCTGGGGCCTCGCCGCGGGGCACCCCGAGCGGGTCCGCACCCTGACCGCCGTCTCCGTGCCGCATCCCGCCGCGATGGCGCACGCGCTGGCGCACGACCCGCGGCAGAAGGCGCGCTCGTCGTACGTGCTGCTGTTCCGCCAGCCGGGCAAGGCCGAGAAGGTGCTGCTGGCGGTGCGGGCGACCGCCCTGCGCCGGCTGCTCTCCGAGGTGGGCGACGCCGGGCGGGTGGCCCGGTACGCCGAGCCGATGCGGGAGCCGGGCGCGCTCACCGGGGCGCTGAACTGGTACCGGGCGATGTCCCGGGCCGACCTGGCGCGGACCGGGCCGATCGCGGTGCCCACCACCTTCGTCTGGAGCGACAGGGACGTCGCGATCGGCCGGACCGCCGCCGAGGCGTGCGCCGCCCAGGTGACCGGGCCGTACCGGTTCGTCGCGCTCCCCGGCGTCACCCACTGGATTCCCGACGAGGCGCCGGCCCCGCTGGCCGAGGCGATCCTGGCCCGGGTACGCGGCCTGGGCTGAGCCCGCCGCGGGCCGACCCGACGAGCAGGACGACGAGCGGACGGAGGAACGCATGACGGTGAGCGCCGAGGCATACCTGGCGGTGGTGACCGAGACGATCGGCCGGGTGGCCGCGAGCCAGCGGGAGGCGGTGGGTCGGGCGGCCGACCTGATCGCCGAGGCGCTGCGCGCCGACGGGGTGGTGCACGCCTTCGGCACCGGCCACTCCGAGGCACTGGCGATGGAGATCGCCGGCCGGGCCGGTGGGCTGGTCCCGACCAACCGGATCGCGCTGCGCGACCTGGTGCTGCTGGGCGGCGAGCCGGCGAGCATCCTCGGACCGCACCTGGAGCGCGATCCGGCCGTGGCGCACCGGCTCTACGAGCTGGCCCCGGTCCGCCCGTCGGACATCTTCGTGCTGGCCTCCAACTCCGGCGTCAACGGCGCGATGGTGGAGTTCGCGTCGCTGGTCGTCGAGCGCGGGCACCGGCTGGTGGCGATCACCTCGGCGCAGCACTCGGGCCGGATGGCCTCGCGCCACCCGTCCGGGCGCAAGCTCGCGGACTTCGCCGACGTGGTGCTGGACAACGGCGCCCCGTACGGTGACGCGACCCTGCCGCTGCCCGACGGCGGCGCGGTCGGCGCGGTCTCCTCGATCACCGCGGCCCTGCTGGCCCAGCAGATCGTGGCCGAGACGGTGACCCGGCTGATCGCGGCGGGGGAGCGGCCCCCGGTCTACCTGTCGGCGAACATCACCGGTGGCGACGAGCACAACGCCGCGCTGGAGGCCCGGTACGCCGGCCGCATCCGCCGAGGGGCGTGAGCGCGAGGAGTGAGCCGGGTCTGCGAGCCCCGCAGTCGCGAACGAGGGGAGGCATCGTGAGCCGGTTTCGCGCCACTCCGGGTGGGGCATTGGCGTTGCTGCCGGCGGGGTGAACCCCGTCGGCAGTACCGTCTCTTCCGGAGGTAGCGCGTGTCGAAGGAATCCGAGAAGCAGCGCTGGCAGCGCAACTTCGCCGATCTGCTCCAGGAGTTGCGCGTCGCGCAGACCGGCGTGCAGATCCTCTTCGCCTTCCTGCTGACCCTGCCCTTCAGCAACGGCTTCACCCGGACCAGCGGCTTCCAGAAGGACGTCTACATCGTCTCGCTGCTGTCGGCCGCCGCCGCCACCGCGATGATCATTTCGCCGGTCGCCTTCCACCGCGCCCTGTTCCGCCAGGGGCGCAAGCCGGAGCTGGTGCGCTTCGCGCACCGGATGGCCAGCGGCGGCCTCGCCTTCATGCTGATCTCGATGGTCAGCGCGGTGCTGCTGATCACCGACTTCGTGCTGCAGCGCGAGATCGCATTCCTGCTGAGCGCGCTCACCGGGCTGTGGTTCCTGACCTTCTGGGTCTTCCTGCCGATGGCCCGGCGCAACTGGGGTGAGGACGTCGTCGACGACGACGATGACGCGCCGCAGGTGCTGACCGGCGACTGACCCGGTCATCGGCCGGAAAATTCGACGTGCGCGCGACGCTACCCCTGGGTAACACCCGGGGGTAGCGTTGCTCTTGTCGAGCACGTTGACGCATCCGGACCGAGGTTCGAGGGGGCAGCCGTGACCACGACGCACAACAGCCGACCCACCGAGGACGGCGCCGGGCCGCTGCCGGCCGAGGCGGGCCAGGTCTCCGAGAAGGAGGCCCGACAGGTCGCCGAGGCGGCCCGGGAGACCGCCTGGGACCGGCCCAGCTTCGGCAAGGAGCTCTTCCTCGGCCGGTTCCGGCTCGACCTGATCCACCCCTGGCCCCGCTCCGACCCGGACGACGACGCGCGGGCCGAGCGGTTCCTCACCGAGCTCGGGGCGTACCTGCGGTCCGAGGTGGACGGCGCGGCCATCGAGCGCGACGCGTCCATCCCGGACGAGGTGTTCCAGGGGCTGGCCCGGCTCGGCGCGTTCGGCATGAAGATCGACCGGAAGTACGGCGGTCTCGGCCTGAGCAACCTGCACTACTGCCGGGCGCTGATGCTGGCCGGCTCGGTCAGCCCGGCGATCGGCGCTCTGCTCTCCGCCCACCAGTCGATCGGCGTGCCGCAGCCGCTCAAGATGTTCGGCACCGACGAGCAGAAGCAGCTCTTCCTGCCCCGGCTGGCCGCCGGGGAGGTCTCCGCGTTCCTGCTCACCGAGCCGGACGTCGGCTCCGACCCGGCCCGCCTGGCGACCATCGCCGAGCCGACCGCCGACGGCACCGGCTACCGGCTCAACGGGGTGAAGCTCTGGGCCACCAACGGCACGGTGGCCACCCTGCTGGTGGTGATGGCCCGGGTGCCGGCCGGCGAGGGGCGGCGCGGCGGCATCACCGCGTTCGTGGTCGACGGCGACAGCGAGGGCATCACCGTCGAGCGGCGCAACGCCTTCGTCGGCCTGCGCGGCCTGGAGAACAGCCTCACCCGGTTCCACGACGTCTTCGTGCCCCGGGAGAACGTCATCGGTGGCGAGGGCAAGGGGCTGAAGATCGCCCTGACCACGCTGAACACCGGTCGGCTGTCGCTGCCGGCGATGTGCGTCGGCGCGGGCAAGTGGTCGCTGAACGTGGCCCGGGAGTGGGCCGCCGACCGGGTGCAGTGGGGCCGGCCGGTCGGTGAGCACGAGGCGGTCGCCCAGAAGCTCTCCTTCATCGCCGCCACCACGTACGGCATGGAGACCATGCTCGACCTCTGCTGCCTGCTCGCCGACGACGACCGCAACGACATCCGGATCGAGGCGGCCCTGGTCAAGCTCTACGCCAGCGAGATGGCCTGGAAGATCGCCGACGAGCTGATCCAGATCCGGGGCGGGCGCGGCTACGAGACGGCCGACTCGCTCGCCGCCCGGGGCGAACGGCCGGCCGCGGTCGAGCAGATGCTGCGGGACCTGCGGATCAACCGGATCTTCGAGGGCTCCACCGAGATCATGCACCTGCTCATCGCCCGGGAGGCGGTCGACGCGCACCTCTCGGTCGCCGGCGACATCATCGACCCGGACGCCGGCCTCGGCCGCAAGGCCAGGGCGGGGGCGCGGGCGGGGGCCTTCTACGCCAGGTGGCTGCCCACCCTCGCCGTCGGCAGGGGACAGACCCCCAACGCGTACGGCGAGTTCGGCCCGCTCGCCGGCCACCTGCGGCAGGTGGAGCGGCACTCCCGCAAGCTGGCCCGCTCGACCTTCTACGCGATGTCCCGCTGGCAGGGGAAGATGGAACGCAAGCAGGCGTTCCTCGGCCGGGTGGTGGACATCGGCGCGGAGCTGTTCGCGATGTCCGCGGTCTGCGTGCGGGCGTACGCGGAGCGGGACACCCGCCCGGAGAACGTCGAGCTGGCCGACCTGTTCTGCCGGCAGGCCCGGGTCCGGGTGGAGCAGCTGTTCACCGCGCTGTGGGAGAACACCGACTCCGTCGACGTGGCGGCGGCGAAGCGGATCCTCGCCGGCCGGTACGCCGCCCTGGAGTCCGGCGTGCTTACTCCGCCGGCCGACACCCCGTGGGTGGCGCGCTGGTCACCCGGCCCGTCGACCACGCCGGACGTCCGCCGCCGGATCCCCCGGCAGGGCGGCTGAGCAGGGGCTGGGCCGTCGCTGCGGTCAGCGGGCGACGGCCCAGGCCAGCACCGCCGCGAGGATCAGCCCGTTGAGCACAGCGAGCACCAGGTACGCCTGCGGCGGGATCTTGCGACCCTTGCGGACGAAGCTCACCAGGACGGCGGCGTACCCGAGCAGCAGCACGGCGACGACGATCAGGAAGTACAGCACCGCCACACCCTAGCGGCCGCCTCGCAGGCCGAGTCGGCGCAGCTCCAGTGCGGCGAGCGCGTCGACGGTGGCGTCGTCTCCCCGCCGCCACGCCTCCGCCACGTCCGGATCGATCCTGGTCAGCTTGCGCAGCGGCTGCCCGGCGAGGGCCCGCAGCGCCAGCAGGTCCCGCCCGGCCGGGGCGGTGGCGAGCGCCTTCGCCGAGGCGGCCCGGCGCATCCAGCGCACCCGCAGCGGCAGCCAGCCGAAGAGGACCAGGGCGAGCGGGAAGACCAGCACGGCGATGGCGAGTGCCAGGGCGAGCTGGCCGACCAGCTCCTGCTGGTCCCGGCCGGCGTCGGCGACCGCGCGGGCCGCCTCGGCCGCCCGCTCGAAGGGCGCGGTCAGCTCGTCGCCGACCAGCGGCACCCGGCCGACCTTGCCGCCGGCCTCGGCCAGGTTGTCGGCGAGGCCGCCGCCGGCCCCCTCCAGCTTCTGTCCGGGTACGGCGAGTTTCTGCACCAGGTCGTACACCCACAGGGCGAATCGGATCGCCGCGTACACCCAGACGACGACGAGCAGGTCGGTGAGGAGCTGACGGAGGGCGACGGGGAAGCGATCGGCGTAGATCTTCACGCCGGACAGCGTGCCACGACGCGGCGCGGCGGGCACCCCCTGAATCGCCGTCAGGCGGCGCACTTCGGGCAGGTGCCGAAGATCTCCAGGGTGTGGCTGACGTCGGCGTACCCGTGTTGGGCGGCGACCCGCTCGGCCCAGGTCTCCACCGCCGGCCCGGCCACCTCGACGGTGCGGCCGCAGGCCCGGCAGACCAGGTGGTGGTGGTGCCCCTCGCTGCACCGGCGGTAGAGGTGCTCCCCGCCGGGCGGGCGCATCACGTCGATCTCGCCGGCGTCGGCGAGACCCTGCAGGGTGCGGTAGACGGTGGTCAGCCCGACCCGCTCGCCCCGGTCCCGGAGCATCGCGTGCAGCTCCTGCGCGCTGTGGAAGCCCTCCACCTCGGCGAGCAGTGAGCTCACCGCCGTGCGCTGCCGCGTGTTCCGCAGCGCCCCCTCGCTCATGACGCCGCCACCGCGCCGCGCCCGCCGACCCGCTCGCTCACGATCCCTCCCCGGCGTGGCTCACCGCGTCCGCCACGATGTGCGCCACGTGCTCGTCGACCAGCGCGTACGCGATCTCGCGGCCGCGCCGCGAGCCGCGGACCACCCCCGCCCCGCGCAGCACCCGCAGGTGCTGGGAGACCAGCGGCTGGGGGGCGCCGAGCTTCTCCACCAGCTCGTGCACGCACCGTTCACCCTGCGCCAGCTCGCTCACGATCGCCAGCCGGATCGGGGCGGACAGGGCGCGGAGCAGGTCACCCGCGCCCTCGTAGGCCTCGTATCCGTTCGTGCCGGTCACCCTGCAACGGTAACCAATACCACCGACAGGTGCCGGGGCGGCGTCACCGGAGTACGACCTCGTGCGGCTCGGGGGTCGGCGTACCGGTCGGGGTGGACCGCCGGCGCAGCGTCCGCCAGCCGGCGGCGGCGAGCGCGACCACCAGGAACGAGGCGATCGCCAGCAGCACCACCGAGGCGCCCGGGGCGGTGTCGGCGGTGGCCGCCACCCAGACCCCGGACCCGGCCGCGAAGAGGCCGAGTGCCATGGCCGCCGTCATGGTGCTGCGGAAGCCCCGGGTGACCTGCTGCGCGGTCGCCACCGGCACCACCATCAGGGCGCTGATCAGCAGCACCCCGACGGCCCGCATGGCGATGGTGACGGTGACCGCGGTGGCCACCGCCAGCAGCAGGTTCAACGTCCGGACCGGCAACCCGGCCACCCGGGCGTACTCCTCGTCGTGGCAGACCGCGAAGAGCGCCGGGCGCAGCGCCAGCATGGTGACCAGGATGGCCGCGCCGAGCACCGCGATGGTGATCAGGTCCTGCGGCGAGATGGTGGTCAGCGAGCCGAACAGGTACGCGTTGAGGTTCGCGCTGGTGGCGTCGGAGAGCCCGACGAGCATCACCCCGCCGGCGATGCCGCCGTAGAAGAGCAGTGCCAGCGCCAGGTCGCCGGAGGTCCGTCCGCGCGCCCGGACCAGCTCGATGGTGATCGCGCCGAGGGTCGCCACGACCACCGCCACCAGCACCGGGGAGCGGTTGAGCAGCAGCCCGGCGCCGACACCGGTCAGCGCCACGTGGCCGATGCCGTCGCCGATCAGGGTCAGCCGCCGCTGCACCAGGTAGATGCCGAGCGCCGGGGCGGCCAGGCCGATGACCAGGGCGCCGATCAGCGCGCGCTGCATGTAGGGGTACTGGAAGAGTTCCATGGTCAGCTGCTCCACAGCCCGGCGGGCTCGTCGGGACCGTGCGGGTGTACGTGGTCGTGGTCGGGCTCCGCGTGGTGGCCGGCGGGCTCGGGCACCGCGCCGTCGTGGCAGATCCCCCCCTCGTGCACCACCACCGCCCGGCTGATCAGCGGGCGCAGCGGCCCCAGCTCGTGGGCGACGAGCAGCACGGTGCCGCCGTCGGCGACGAAGTCGCGCAGCGCGGTGGCGAACGCCTCCTGGCTGGCCGCGTCGACCCCGGCGGTCGGCTCGTCGAGCACCAGCAGTTCCGGCCGGCCGGCGAGGGCCCGGGCGATCAGGGTGCGCTGCTGCTGGCCGCCGGAGAGGGTGGCGACCGGATCGGCGGCCCGGTCGGCGAGCCCGACGGCGCGCAGCGCCGCGTCGACCGCCTCCCGGTCGGCCCGCCCCGGCGGGCGGAGCACGCCCCGGCGGGCCAGCCGGCCGGAGGCGACCACCTCGCGCACCGTCGCCGGTACGCCGCCGCCGGCGCCGAGCCGCTGCGGGACGTACCCGATGCGCCGCCACTGCCGGAACCGGCGCAGCGGGGTGCCGAAGAGCTCGACGGAGCCGGCGGCCAGGGGGACCAGCCCGAGTACCGCGCGGATCAGGGTGGACTTGCCGGAGCCGTTGGCACCCAGGACGGCGACCACCTCGCCGGCGGCGACGGTGAGCGAGACGTCGCGCAGCACGGGTCGGCCGTCGTAGCCGACCGCCCCGTGCGTGACGGTGATGACGGGTGCGGTCACGAGCAGCTCAACGCCGTCCGCAGGGTCTGCAGGTTGGTGCGCATCACCGAAAGGTAGTCCCCGCCGGAGCCGGTCGACAGCCCTTCGATCGGGTCCAGCACGGCGGTCTTCGCGCCGACCTCCGCCGCGATGGTCTCGGCGACCTTCGGGCTGACCAGGGTCTCGAAGAAGATCGTGGTGGCCCGGTGCTCGCGGGCCTCGGCGGCGACCTCGGCGAGGCGCTGCGGGGAGGGCTCGGTGTCGGGGGTGAGGCCGGTGATGCCGACCTGTTCCAGCTGGTAGCGCTCGGCCAGGTAGCCGAAGGCGGTGTGGCTGACCACGATCTCCCGGCGCTGGCAGGTCTTCAGCCCGGCGGCGAACTCGGCGTCGAGCTTCTCCAGCTCGCCGCGGAGCGCCCTGGCCCGGGTGGTGTAGTCGGCGGCCCGCTCCGGGTCGGCCCGGCCGAGTCGCTCGGCGAGCTGGTCGCCGACGGTGGCCAGCCGGGTCGGGTCCAGCCAGAGGTGCGGGTCGAGGCCGCCGCCGGGCTCCTCGGCGTGACTGGCCTCACCCTCGTGCTGGTGGCCGCCGGCCGCGGCGGTCAGCAGCGGCTGCACGGTCGCCACGTCGAAGGCGCGGTCGGCGGCGTTCTGGTCCACCGCCTCGTCCACGTTCGGCTGGAAGCCCTTGAGGTAGACGACCAGCTCCGCCTCGCTGACCTGCCCGACCTGGCGCGGGTTGAGCTCCAGGTCGTGCGGTTCGGCGCCCGGCTTGGCCAGGTTGCTGACCGCGACCGCGTCGCCGCCGATCCGCTCAGCGAGGAACTGCAACGGGTAGAAGGCGGCCACCACGTCGACCCGCTGCGGGTCGGCGCCCGCCCCGCCGGGCGAGCAGGCGGCGACCCCGCCGAGAGCGAGCAGGGCGGTGGCGGCGGCCAGGGCGCGCGAAGCGGAGCGGATGTTCATGTCATGAACTGTCCGTGACAACGGAAATGATTGTCAAAAACGCATGAGTGCATGTCAGAGCAGCTTGGCCAGCGCGACCGCGACCAGCAGGGTCAGCATCACCAGCCGGATCATCCGGGTCTGCGGCGCCTGCACCGGCCAGGTGGTCGCCAGCAGCCAGCTCAGCCCGGCGGCGAGCGCGAGCAGCAGCACGCCGCCCACCGGCCCGGGTGCGAAGAACGCCACCAGCACCACCACCAGGGTGGCGAGGAACACCGACGTCGGGTTGGCCCGGGCGAGCCGGACCAGCAGGGGGCTCTGCGTACGCTGCATCCCACAGACTCTACGAGGAGGACGCCGGTGCTGGTCACCAACCGGTTCGTGGTCGAGGTCGAGTCCGACGACTTCGTCGCCCGGGCGCACGCCGCCCTCGCCGCGCTCGCCGCCCGCCCCGGCTACCTGCGCGGGGAACTGCTGCGGGCGCTCGACGACCCGGCCCACTGGTGCCTGGTCACCGAGTGGGAGTCGGTCGGGGCGTACCGGCGGGCGCTGGGCGGGTTCGACGTCAAGATCGCCGCAGTGCCGCTGCTCGCCGAGTCGCTCGACGAGCCGTCCGCGTACGAGACGCTGGCCAGCGCCGCCCCGGACGGCGGGGTCGTGGTGGCCACCAGTGATCGGGCCGCGAGTCCGCACCGTTGAGAGACTGGGCACTACCCTGCACTCATGACCGCACCCGGCCCGGCAGCCCCACCGCCGTACCCCGCGACGCCCGCCGGGGACGGCAACCCGCCGGCCGACCCGGGGGTGCCGGCCCCGCCGCCCGGCCCGGGAGTGGCCCCACCGTTCGCCGCGCCGCCCACTGAGGGCGGCCGCAAGCGGCTCTGGCTGGGTCTCGGCGTCGGGGCGCTCGCCCTGCTGATCTGCTGCGGCGGGGGCGGGGCGGCCGTGGTCGGCCTGACCATCAGCAACGCCCAGGCGATCGAGGAGCAGGGGCACGCGGTCACCGACGCCTACTACCGCGCGCTGGTGCGCAAGGAGTACGGCGCGGCCTACGACAAGCTCTGCGAGGAGGAGCAGCGGCGCGAGTCCCGGGCGGAGTTCACCCAGCGGGTGGCCGACGAGCCGGCGGTCGCCGCCTACCGGGTGGGCGAGGTCGACCCCAACGCGCTCACCGTGCCGGTGGACGTCACCTACAGCGGCGGCTTCCAGGACACCCAGCAGGTCACCCTCGCGCCGGACCAGCAGACCGGCGGCATGGAGGTCTGCGGGGTCAACTGAGCCGTCGGCGAGTATTCTGCTGGGCTCGGGACGCCGCTGGTCGTACCGTTGTCCCGAACTGTTCGTTCCGTCCACATCACGTCCCCGCCGACCGCCAGCCGGCGTAGGAGGAAACATGCCAGCCGACCGTATCGACGCCGTCGTCAGCCTCGCCAAGCGCCGAGGCTTCGTCTTCCCCTCCAGCGAGATCTACGGAGGCACCCGGTCGGCGTGGGACTACGGTCCGCTCGGCGTGGAGCTCAAGGAGAACGTCCGCCGGCAGTGGTGGAAGACCATGGTCCAGCAGCGCGACGACGTCGTCGGCCTGGACTCCGCGGTCATCCTGGCCCGCAAGGTGTGGGAGGCCTCCGGCCACATCGCCGAGTTCGTCGACCCGCTCACCGAGTGCCAGTACTGCCACAAGCGGTTCCGCGCCGACCACCTGGAGGAGGCGTACGCCGAGAAGCACGGCAAGCCGCTGACCTCGCTGTCCGAGCTGAACTGCCCGAACTGCGGCAACAAGGGCACCTTCACCGAGCCGAAGATGTTCAACGGCCTGATGAAGACCTACCTCGGCCCGGTGGAGAGCGACGAGGGCCTGCACTACCTGCGCCCGGAGACCGCCCAGGGCATCTTCGTCAACTACAAGAACGTGGAGACGGTCGCCCGCAAGAAGCCGCCGTTCGGCATCGCGCAGACCGGCAAGTCGTTCCGCAACGAGATCACCCCGGGCAACTTCATCTTCCGTACCCGGGAGTTCGAGCAGATGGAGATGGAGTTCTTCGTCGAGCCGGGCACCGACGAGCAGTGGCACGAGTACTGGCTCCAGGAGCGCTGGAACTGGTACCTCGACCTGGGTCTGTCGGCGGAGAACCTGCGCCTGTACGAGCACCCCAAGGAGAAGCTCTCCCACTACTCGAAGCGCACCGTCGACATCGAGTACCGGTTCCAGTTCGGTGGCAGCGAGTTCGCCGAGCTGGAGGGCATCGCCAACCGGACCGACTTCGACCTCTCCACGCACAGCAAGCACTCCGGCGTCGACCTGTCCTACTTCGACCAGACGAAGCAGGAGCGGTGGATGCCGTACGTCATCGAGCCGGCCGCCGGCCTCACCCGCGCGGTGCTGGCGTTCCTGCTGGAGGCGTACGACGAGGACGAGGCCCCGAACACCAAGGGCGGCGTGGACAAGCGCACGGTGATGCGCTTCGACCCGCGGCTGGCGCCGGTCAAGGTGGCGGTGCTGCCGCTGTCCCGCAACGAGGCGCTCTCCCCGAAGGCCAAGGGCCTCGCCGCGCAGCTGCGTAAGCGCTGGGTGGTGGAGTTCGACGACTCGCAGGCCATCGGCCGCCGCTACCGCCGGCAGGACGAGATCGGCACCCCGTTCTGCGTGACCGTCGACTTCGACACCCTCGACGACGACGCGGTGACCGTGCGGAACCGGGACACCATGGCCCAGGAGCGGATCGCCCTGGACCAGGTCGAGCGCTACCTGATCGAGCGTCTGCCCGGCTGCTGACCCGACACCCGACGGCCCCGCCCCCCGGCCAGGGAGGCGGGGCCGTCGTCGTCGGTGGGCCGTCGGCCGCCGGTTGCGCCCACCCGGGTGGTTGAGCCAGGCATGATCTCGTGCGAGCATTCCCGGCGTTGAATCTCATCACGGGGGTGTGTGCATGACGCGCGCGTCGCAACAGGACAACGACCACGACCCGAAGCGGCGGCGCCTGCTGCGCCGCGCCGCCACGGCCGCCGCCACCACGGCCGGCGCCGGTGTCGCCGCCGCGGTCGGCATGCCCGGCGTGGCCCAGGCGGCCCCGGGGGAAAACCTGATCATGGGTACGACGAACGACGCCGGCGTGGCGACCACGACCTTGACGTCGTCCGCCGGCTCGGCGCTCAGCGCGCAGGCGGCCGGTGGCGTGCCGCTGCGGCTGGTGCCGAGCTCGGGCCTCTACCCGAACGTGCTCGACTCCGAGGCCGGCACCTTGGCGGTCGACGACCAGGGCGACCTCTTCATCCGGGCGGGCACCGACGCCAACCCCACCAACGGCTGGGCGTGGACCAGCGAGTGGGCCACCACCTCGGTCGCCGTGCCGCCGACCCGGATCCTCGACACCCGCGACGCGAACCTGCGGCGCAACATCGTCTCCGGGTCGCTGGACTCTCTGGGCCGGCTCCAGCCAGGCGTGCCGATCGTGCTCGCCCTCGACCGGTACGTCCGCGACGGCTACGCCATCAAGGGCAACGTCACCGTGGTCGGGATGACCGGCGCCGGCGTGCTCACCGTGTGGGGGAGCGGCACCAAGCCCACCGCGTCCACGGTCAACTGGGCGACCGCCGGCACCATCCTGTCGAACTTCCTCTTCACCGAGCTGGGCGCCGTCGGGGCGTACCGCAGCGTGCTGACCCTCCAGGCCACCTCGTCGCCAACCCACGCGATCGTCGACATGACCAGCCTGCTGGTCGGCCACCCGAGCCAGGTGCTGCTCGGCGGTGGGGCGTAGGTGGCCCGGCCGTTCCCGGCGCACCTCGACAGCCGTCCGTCGCAGACCGCCAACCCATCCCACGGGGGAATGAGATGACTTCGTCCGAACCCGACCGCTCCGCCTCGCGGCGTACCCTGCTGCGGCGGGGCGCCGTTACCGGCGGCGCGGCGGTCGCCGCCACCGCCGTCACCGCGGCGAACGCCACCCCGGCGGCCGCCGCTACCGGTGATCCGCTCGTCATCGGCGTGGCGAACCAGGCTTCCCACGAAACGGTCCTCTACAGCAACGCGCCGGGCGCGACGCTGGTGCTGCAGAACGACACCGGCGCTTCCCTGCACCTCAAGCGACAGGACATCACCAGCCCGACGTGGGGAGACATCTATCCCACCACGGCGGGACTGGCGCACGTCACCACGACGTCCACCGGCGCGCCGGTGCGCAACGAGGTCCTCACCACGGCGAACGCGACCATGCTGGTGCCGATCCCGCCGACCCGGGTGCTGGACACCCGCTCCGCCGCCGGCCGGGTCCGACTGCTGGAGGGCGCCAACCAGATCGACTCGCAGGGCCGTGCGGTCGCGGGCGCCTGGCTGCTGGTCCACCTCGACGGCATCGTGAACTACGGCGACGGCCTGATCGGCAACGTCACCGTGGCCAAGACCGAGAAGGGCGGCTTCGCCACGGTCTACGGCCGGGGTGCCGCGCCGGGCGCCTCCACCATCAACTGGTGGGGCGCCGGCCAGCTGCTCTCCAACGGCGTGATCACCCAGCTCGGCGCCTGGTCGACCGCCAACGGCGACTACTACCCGGACACCGTGGCGATCTGGGTGCAGAAGAGCGCCACCGCCGTGATCCTCGACGTCACCGGCCTGCTGGTGTTCCACCCGGAGTCGGCCGTCGTCAACAACCCGAAGGGCCTGGCGGCCGACTCGGGGACCAGCGGCGTGCGCGCCGACGTGATCAAGACCAACGCGGAGCGCGGCGACCGGGAGGTGCGGTCCGGTGCGTGACCACGGAACCGAGGAGACCAGCAGCATGACCGAGGAGACCTCCTCACCCACTCGCCGTCGGGTCATCAAGGCCGGCGTCGCGGTGGGGACCGGTGTCGGGGCGGCCGCGGTCGTCGGCTCTCCGGCCAGCGCCGACGTCGGTGACCCGGTGATCCTCGGCACTGTCAACCACGGCTCCGGCTCGGAGACCCTGCTGATCGGCGGGTCCGCGAGCGGTCCGACCCTCTCCCTTCGGGGCGCCCCGGGGTCGGCGGCGCTATGGCTCAGCCAGGCGACCGACGAGAATCTGCCCCAGGAGATCGCCACCGGTTCGTTGGCCCTGACGTCCCGGGACGACATGGTCATCGGTGGCAAGGGTGGCGCGAAGGCGTACGTCAACACCTCGCGGTGGGCGAACCGGACGATGGCCGTCGCGCCGCAGCGGATCCTGGACACCCGGTCCATCGCCAACTACAGCGCGAACATCCTGGCCGGAAGCGCCGGCGTGACCTCCGGCAAGCTCAACGCCGGCAAGATCATCCATCTGACGGTGAAGAACGTTCCACCGGCGGTGGCGGAGAAGGCGACCGCCGCGTACGTCAACATCACCGTGGCCGGCACCGTCTCCGCCGGGGTGCTGACCGCCTACAGCTCGTCGATCGCCAAGCCGCAGACCTCGTCGCTGAACTGGTGGGGGCCGAACCAGATCCTCTCCAACCTGGTGGAGGTGCAGCTCGGCAGCTACAACGGCAACGCGCTGTCGTTCGCGATCCACGTCAACGCGGCCACGTCCGTCATCGTGGACGTCTCGGGCCTGATCCTGTCCAGCCCCGGCACGTACTGACCCGTCCGCCGGTCGCCGTCGCGGTGCGAGTTCGCTCACCATCGCGGCGGCGACCGGCCACCGGAGGCCGGGCCACCGCGCCGGGCATGGGATTCTTGGGTACGTGACCAGTCCCGCCCCGTCCGTCGCGCTCCGCCCGCTCACCCTCGGGCCGCACCAGGTGTGGCCGCCGGTGGTGCTCGCCCCGATGGCCGGCATCACCAATGTCGGCTTCCGGCAGCTCTGCCGGGAGCAGGGCGGCGGCATCTACGTCTGCGAGATGATCACCACTGTCGCCCTGGTCGAGCGGAACCCGAAGACGCTGCGCATGATCGCCTTCGGCGCCGACGAGCGGCCGCGCAGCCTCCAGCTCTACGGCACCGATCCGGAGATCACCGCCGCCGCGGTGCGGATCGTGGTCGAGAAGAACCTCGCCGACCACATCGACCTGAACTTCGGCTGCCCGGTGCCCAAGGTGACCCGCAAGGGCGGCGGCTCCGCGCTGCCCTGGCGGCGGCGGCTCTTCGCCCGCCTGGTCCGGGCCGCGGTGGACGCCGCGTCACCCGCCGGGGTGCCGGTCACCGTCAAGATGCGCAAGGGCATCGACGACGACCACCTGACGTACGTCGAGGCCGGGCTGGCCGCGCAGGACGCCGGGGTGGCCGCGGTCGCCCTGCACGGGAGGACGGCCGCGCAGCGCTACTCGGGCACCGCCGACTGGGACGCCATCGCCACCTTGAAGCAGGCCCTCGACGTGCCGGTGCTCGGCAACGGCGACATCTGGGAGGCCGACGACGCGCTGCGGATGGTGGCGCACACCGGCGTGGACGGGGTGGTGATCGGCCGAGGCTGCCTGGGCCGGCCGTGGCTCTTCGCCGACCTGGAGGCCGCGTTCGAGGGCCGCCCCGAGCGGCGGCTGCCCACCCTGGGCGAGGTCGCGCAGACCATGCGCCGGCACGCCGAGCTGCTGGTCGACCAGTTCACCGCCGGCAGCCGTACCCCGGCCCGGGGCGAGCGGGACGGCTGCACCGACTTCCGCAAGCACGTCGCCTGGTACCTCAAGGGCTTCCCGGTCGGCAGCGAGCTGCGCCGCGACCTGGCGATGATCGAGAGCCTGGCGCAGCTCGACGACCTGCTCGGCAAGCTGGACCCGGCGGAGCCCTTCCCGGTGGCCACCCTCGGCCAGCCGCGCGGACGTACCAACTCCCCGGGCAAGGTCTTCCTGCCCGACGGCTGGCTGGCCAGCCGGGACGACGACACCGTGCCCGAGGGCGCCGAGCTGGCCGACTCCGGCGGCTGACCGCCGCGGGTCCGCGAGGCGCCCGGACGCGGACATGACGAAGGGCCGGCCCCATCCGGGGCCGGCCCTTGTCGTTGGTGGGTCAGGCGGTGGCGGCGTAGCCGCGGGTGGCGATCCAGTCGGCCAGGTTGTCCACGCTCATCCGGTAGGACATCTGGTCGGCGTTCGCCGAGTCGGCGATCGTGACGACGTCCCCGCCGTCGCGGTAGCCGATGACGCTGATGTAGTGGCCACCCTCGAAGGAGTGGGTGAGGCCGTCGGTGTCGGTGGCGGTGCCGGCGATGTTGGCGACCACGGCCCGGCCGTCGTCGATGGTGCGGACCACGTCCGCGCGCAGCTTCTCGGTCTGCTTGCGGTCGGCACTGTTGTCGCGGATCTCGACGCTGCGGTAGACCTTCTTGCCGGTCTCCTTGTTCAGCACCGGGGTGATGTCGTTGATGCTGTTGGTGCCGGCCTCGGTGGTGCCCATCTCCTTGGCCATGGCGTCGACGTCGATGTTCTTGCCCTGCACCGACAGGGCGTTGCGGGTGGCCGCGGGGCCGCAGTAGTAGAAGTTCGGCTGGGCCTCGTAGCGCATGGTCAGCTCACGCTCGCCGGCCGACTTGCGGTCGTTCTTCGCCGACGCGGCGCCCTTGTCGGTGGTGGCCGACTCGGTGTTGACGGTGGCGAGCGGGCCGGCGACGGCGCCGGTGAAGGCGAGGCCGGCAGCGGTCAGGGCGGTCTTGCGGATCAGATCGGTACGCATGATCGGCCTCTCTGTTCGGGGGTGCGCGGCACACGCAACAGGGGGCGCGGTGCCGCGGGACAAGTCAGAAGGGGGATCGACCCGGCGATCGGCGGGACCTGCTCGGGTGTCCGGGGGATGTAACCGGCCCGGGCCGCCGCGCATTCCATCGGGCCGGTCCCGGCATCCGTCCGGCCCGGGGGAGCGGCGGAGATACGCCATGTGCAACGACCCCGCCCCATCCGCCATTCCGCCACCGGCGCGGCCCCGCCCACCCGACACCGCAGCCCACACGGGCGGCTCCCGGCGACACCGCCCACCCGAAACCGGACACCCAGCCCCGAACCGGCCGTCGGCCCCTCCCCGCCTCGTTGATCAAGAAGTTTGCGCCAGAGACACGCCGTCCGACGGACGCAAACTTCTTGATCAACCGGCCGAGTGCGGGCCTTGGTGGGAGGGGGCGCTCAGCCCGTGGGGGTCGGTGTGGCGGGTGGGGTGGGGAGGGTGGTGGTCGGGGTGGCGGCCGCGTCCCGTTCGGCCGGCCAGGGGATCTCGGGGGCGCGGTGGAAGGCGATGCCGGCGGTGGTCCAGCGCGGGCCGTGGCCGGCGAGGCGCTCGCGGAACGCCGCCCAGTCGTGCGCCGAGCGGGGCGACCAGCCCAGCTCGGCGATGGCGGGCAGCCGGGGGAGGAACATGAACTCGATCTCCGCCAGCGTGGTCACCGACTCGGTCCAGAGCGGCGCCTCCACGCCGAGCACCGCGTCGGCCGGTACGCCGGCCACGTGGGTGCCCGGATCCCAGTCGTACGCGCGCCGCACGTCGATCAGCCCGGCCCAGTCGTGCCCGATCGGGGTGTCCGGGGCGTACTTCATGTCCAGGTACGCGTGGTTGCCGGGGGAGAGGATCAGCCGGGCGCCCCGGCGTACCGCCTCGGCGGTCACCGGGTCCGCGCCGTCGGTGCCCCACCACTGGAGCACCCGCCCGTCGGCGTGCCCGGCCGGGGCGATCTGGTGCCACCCGATGACCGTCTTGCCGGTGCCGGCGACGATCCGCTGGGTGCGCTCCACGAAGCCGGTGTACGCCGCACCCTTGACCTTGAACGCCTCGTCGCCGCCGATGTGCAGCCACGGGCCGGGGGTGACGGCGGCCACCTCGCCGAGCACGTCGGCGACGAAGTCGTACGTCCGCTCGCTGGCCGGGTCGACATAGCTGAAGCCGACCTCGGCGCCGGTGTACGGCGGCGGCGCGACCCGGTCCGGCGCCAGCTCCGGGTACGCGGTCAGCGCCGCGTTGGTGTGGCCGGGCAGGTCGATCTCGGGGACGACGGTGACGTGCCGGCGGGCGGCGTACCGGACGATCCGCCGGTAGTCCGCGGCGGTGTAGAAACCGCCCGGGCCGCCGCCGACCTCGGTGGCCCCGCCGACCGTGGTCAGCGCGGGCCACGAGTCGACGGCGATCCGCCAGCCCTGGTCGTCGGTGAGGTGCAGGTGCAGGTGGTTGAGCTTGTACCGGGCCAGGTGGTCGATCACCTGCAACACGTCGGCGACGCCGAAGAAGTGCCGGGAGACGTCGAGCATCGCGCCCCGGTACGGAAAGCGCGGCCGGTCGACGAGCACGCCGCCGGGCACCACCCAGCGGGCGGCCACCGGGGACGGGCTCTCGACCGCCGTCGGCAGGAGCTGCCGCAGCGTCTGCACCCCGTGGAACAGGCCGGTTGCCGTGTCGGCGCTGATCCGCACCCCGGTGGGGGCGACCTCCAGGCGGTAGCCCTCGACGCCCAGCTCATCCGCGCCCACGCTCGCCGCGTCCTCGGCCGCGGTCCGGGGGCGGGGTACGCCGGCGGGCGGCGCCGCAGCGGCCACGGTGAGCACCAGCGGGCCGCCGGTCGCGGTGGCCTCGACCACCACCGGCAGCGGGTACCCGGTGGCCGGTCGCAGCAGCTCGGCGAGCTGTTCGGCCACATCCCGGGCGTCCGGGTCCGGGCCCACCCGGACGGCCGCGTCGGCGGGGAGGGTGAAGTCGGCCGCCGGGTCGGGCCGGACCTGCTCCGGGGCCGGCACCACGTCGCCCAGTCGGGCCGGTGCGGGCGGGGCCAGCAGCTCCCCGGCGGTCAGTTCGGCGGCCCGGGCCAGTTCGGCCGCGGCCGGCCGGTGGGTGGACAGGTCGACCTGACCCAGCGGTTCCCGGTCGGCCCCGGCGGTGGAGCCGTGCTCCGGGCTGGTCGAGGAGATGGGCGGCACGGCAGCGGCTCCGGGGTGTATTTGCGGCGGATATGGCAAAGGTCAGGTTCAGCAGAACCGGTGCCGTCAAGAATACGAGGAGACCCGCGAATTGCGTGATCCTGCGCGTGGAAGCGTTCCCAGAAACCCCCACGAACGCGGATAGTCGTGATGGCTGTGCCTATTGTCACCGAACGGTCCCAGCCCACCCGATGTTCGCTTAACCTTCGCCCACCGAACGGTGCTGGCACCGGGATTACCGGTGGCTCGCCCCGGGGTATGAGGCAGCTGAACCTTCGTTAAGTGTCAATTCCGGCGCGCGTGGGAGGCTCTGGTGGCAGCGCAAGAGACGGTCGAGCACAAGTACGTCTACGACTTCGCCGAGGGCAACAAGGACCTCAAGGACCTGCTCGGTGGCAAGGGGGCCAACCTCGCCGAGATGACCAATCTCGGGCTGCCGGTCCCGCCCGGGTTCATCATCACCACCGAGGCGTGCAAGGCGTACCTGGCCACCGGCGAGGAACCCGCCGGGCTGGCCGGTCAGATCGCCACCCACCTGGAGGCCCTGGAACGCGAGATGGGCCGCCGCCTCGGCGATCCGGACGACCCGTTGCTGGTGTCCGTACGCTCCGGCGCGAAGTTCTCCATGCCCGGCATGATGGAGACCGTCCTCAACGTCGGCCTCAACGACCGCAGCGTCGTCGGGCTCTCCGCCCAGGCCGGCGGCAACGACCGGTTCGCCTGGGACTCGTACCGCCGGCTGATCCAGATGTTCGGCAAGACGGTCTGTGAGGTGCCGGGCGAGGAGTTCGAGCACGCCCTGGACGAGGCCAAGCGCGCCAAGGGCACCACCAACGACCTCGACCTCGACGCCGACGACCTGCGCGGGCTGGTCGACGCGTACAAGAAGATCTTCGTCAAGCACACCGGCCGGGAGTTCCCGCAGGAGCCGCGCGAGCAGCTCGACCTGGCCATCCGTGCGGTCTTCGAGTCGTGGAACGCCGAGCGGGCCGTGGTCTACCGCCGCCAGGAGCGCATCCCGGCCGACCTCGGCACCGCGGTCAACGTGGTCTCCATGGTCTTCGGCAACCTCGGCCCCGACTCCGGCACCGGCGTCGCCTTCACCCGCGACCCGGGCAGCGGCGCCCAGGGCATCTACGGCGACTACCTGACCAACGCCCAGGGCGAGGACGTCGTCGCCGGCATCCGCAACACCGTGCCGCTGCAGGAGCTGGAGCAGCTCGACAAGAAGTCCTACGACGAGCTGCTCGCGTTCATGGCCCGGCTGGAGGGGCACTACAAGGACCTCTGCGACATCGAGTTCACCATCGAGCGCGGCAAGCTCTGGATGCTGCAGACCCGGGTCGGCAAGCGCACCGCCGCCGCCGCGTTCGTCATCGCCGGGCAGCTCGTCGACGAGGGCGTGATCGACCTCGACGAGGCGCTGCACCGGGTCAACGGCGCGCAGCTGGCGCAGCTGATGTTCCCCCGGTTCCGGCTCGACCACGAGTTCCAGCCGGTCGCCAAGGGCATCGGCGCCTCACCGGGCGCCGCCTCCGGCAAGGTGGTCTTCACCTCCGCCCGGGCGGTCGAGCTGGCCGCCGAGGGGGAGGCGGTGATCCTGGTCCGCCGGGAGACCAACCCGGACGACCTGAACGGCATGATCGCCGCCCAGGGCATCCTCACCTCGCGGGGCGGCAAGACCAGCCACGCCGCCGTGGTGGCCCGGGGCATGGGCAAGACCTGCGTCTCCGGCGCCGACGAGATCGACGTGAACGTGCCGGCCAAGCGGTTCACCGTGGCCGGGCAGACCGTCAACGAGGGCGACATCGTCTCCATCGACGGCACCACCGGCAAGGTCTACCTCGGCGAGGTCCCGGTCATGCCGTCCGAGGTGGTGCAGTACTTCGAGGGCAGCCTCGACCCGGAGCACGTCGACAACCCGCTGGTCCGGGCCGTACACCGGATCATGAGCCACGCCGACGCCAAGCGGCGGCTGGCGGTCCGGACGAACGCCGACACCGGGGCGGACGCGGCCCGGGCCCGGCGTTTCGGCGCCCAGGGCATCGGCCTGTGCCGCACCGAGCACATGTTCCTCGGCGACCGGCGGGAGCTGGTCGAGCGGCTGATCCTGGCCCGCACCGACGACGAGCGGGAGTCGGCGCTCGCCGCGCTGCTGCCCTTGCAGCGCGACGACTTCAAGGAGATCTTCCGCGAGATGGACGGCCTGCCGGTCACCGTGCGGCTGATCGACCCGCCGCTGCACGAGTTCCTGCCCCCGCTGGAGCAGCTCGCGGTCAACGTCGCCGTCGCCCAGGAGCGCGGCGAGGACGTCGCCAAGGAGGAGGCGCTGCTCGCCGCCGTCCGGCGGATGCACGAGGAGAACCCGATGCTGGGCCTGCGCGGCGTGCGCCTCGGCCTGGTCATCCCCGGCCTGTTCGCGATGCAGGTCCGGGCCATCGCGGAGGCCGCCGTCGCGGTCACCCGCGCCGGAGCGGTCGCGAAGCCGGAGATCATGGTGCCGCTGGTCGGCGCGGTGCAGGAGCTGGAGACGGTACGGGCCGAGGCCGAGAAGATCATCGCCGAGGTGGTCGGGGACAGCGGCGTCGAGGTGCTGATCGGCACCATGATCGAGGTGCCCCGGGCGGCGCTGACCGCCGGGCAGATCGCCGAGGCGGCGCAGTTCTTCTCCTTCGGCACCAACGACCTGACCCAGATGGCCTGGGGCTTCTCCCGGGACGACGTCGAGGGCGCGTTCTTCTGGCGCTACCTGGAGCTGGGCATCTTCGGCATCTCGCCGTTTGAGTCCATCGACCGGGACGGGGTGGGCCGGCTGGTCCGGATCGCCGCGGAGGAGGGCCGGGCGGCCCGGCCGGAGCTGAAGCTCGGCGTCTGTGGCGAGCACGGCGGCGACCCCGACTCGGTGCACTTCTTCCACGAGGTGGGCCTGGACTACGTCTCCTGCTCCCCGTTCCGGGTGCCGGTGGCCCGCCTGGAGGCCGGCCGCGCGGCCGTGGAGACCGACGGTTCCGACAGCCGCTGACCGCACGACCGACGGCGGCTCCGGGGGTGTCCCCGGAGCCGCCGTCGTCGTCGGTCAGTGTGCTGTGTCGCGGAGGGCCGGGCCCTACAGCGGCGGGCGCCGCCAGGTCGATCCGGGCCGCCGCCGCGCCAGCGCCGGCAGCGGGGTACGCACGGCGAGCGCGCTGTGCACCTGCGGCACGGGGGTCGCGCCCACCGCCACCCGCTGCGAGTCGAACGCCGAGCCGGCCCGCTCGGCCACCGCCCGCGCCTCGGTGTGCAGCGCCTCCAGGTCGGCACCCGCGTCGGTGACCAGGGTGAGCAGCGCGTGCCGCCCGGCCGGATAGGTGACCACGGAGCCGGTGGCCGTGTGCACCACCGACTCCCGGAAGCCGCCGCCGCGCACGGTGTGGGCGACCTGGTGCCCCACCCCGAAACTCACCGCGGCGAGGGCGGCCAGGTGGGTCGCGTCGGTGGTCGGCAGGTCGCTGGAGATGAGCATCCCGTCGCGCCCGCCCAGCACCGTGCCGGCCACCTCGGGGCGGCGTCGGCGCAGCCTCCGCAGCTCCGTGTCCATCACCGTGTCAACGTGCACGAGCGTCCCCCGTTCCTCGCGTTCCGGTCGTCGGCGTCACGTACCGCTCCCGGCACGTTACCGAAGGCCACGCCGTGCCCGCGATCCCGTTACGGTCGGCAATCGGTCGACAACTGTCGTCTGATCGGCGGTTGCGGACCCGCCAGGCGACGTTCGCCGGCGCGCCCTGCGGGCCACCCGGGCGTAACCTGAGCTCCCGCGAGCAGTTGCGTACGACCGGCGAAGGGTGGCCGCATGACCAGCGTCTGGGAGAGCTTGACCGTCGACGCCCGGGACCCGTCCCGGCTGGCCCACTGGTGGGCCGAGGCGTTGGGCTACCAGGTGGTCGCGGAGAAGCCGGACGAGGTGGAGATCCGCCAGTCGCGTGACCGGCTGCCCGGCATCGTCTTCGTCCCGGTCGCCGACGGCAAGGAGACCAAGAACCGGCTCCACCTCGACCTGCGCCCGGCCGACCAGGAGGCCGAGGTCGAGCGGCTGGTCGACATGGGGGCCCGGCACGTCGACGTCGGCCAGGGCGACGCCTCCTGGACGGTGCTCGCCGACCCGGAGGGCAACGAGTTCTGCGTGCTGCGACAGCAGGGCTGACGGGTGCGTGACGCCGACCCGGCTGGGCCGTGGGACGCGGCCGACGCGCGGCGTCGGGTCGACGAGGCGCCCAAGGACACCGGCTACGGCCGGTCGCCGTACGAGCGGGACCGGGCCCGGGTGCTGCACTCGGCGGCCTTCCGGCGGCTGGCCGCCAAGACCCAGGTGCACGTCGCCGGCACCGACGACTTCCTGCGGACCCGGCTGACGCACTCGCTGGAGGTGGCCCAGATCGCCCGGGAGATGGGCGCCCGGCTGGGCTGCGACCCGGACGTGGTGGACACCGCCGGGCTGGCGCACGACCTCGGCCACCCGCCCTTCGGGCACAACGGCGAGGACGCCCTCGACCGGCTCGCCGCGCCCTGCGGCGGGTTCGAGGGCAACGCCCAGACGCTGCGGGTGCTGACCCGGCTGGAGGCCAAGGTGGTCGGCCCGGACGGCGTACCGGCCGGGCTCAACCTCACCCGGGCCTCGCTCGACGCGGTCGGCAAGTACCCGTGGCCCCGGCAGCCGGGGCTGCGCAAGTTCGGGGTGTACGACGACGACCGGCCGGTCTTCGACTGGCTGCGCGAGGGCGTACCCGCGGGGGACGGCGGCGGCCCGCCCGGCGGCGCGCGGCGCTGCCTGGAGGCCCAGGTGATGGACTGGGCCGATGACGTCGCCTACTCGGTGCACGACGTCGAGGACGGCATCCACGGCGGGTACCTCTCGCTGCGGCCCCTGCTCGACGACCCGGACGAGCGCGCCGCCCTCTGTGTGGACGTGGCCGACGTCTACTCCGGCGAGTCCCCGGCCGACCTCGGCGAGGTGCTGGTCGACCTGCTCGCCGAGCCGGAGCTCGCCGCGCTCGCCGGGTACGACGGCAGCCACCGCGCGCAGGTCGCGCTGAAGGCCACCGCCAGCGTGCTGACCGGCCGGTTCGTCTCCGCCGTGGTGACCGCCACCCGGGAGCGGTTCGGCCCGGGCCCGCACCGCCGGTACGCCGCCGACCTGGTGGTGCCGCGTCGGGTCCGGGCCCAGTGCGCGCTGCTGAAGGGGATCGCCTGGCGCTACGTGATGAACCGCCCGGGCGCCGGCACCCGGTACGACCGCCAGCGGGAGATCCTGGCCGAGCTGGTCGGCGTGCTGGGCGAGCGGGCGCCGGACGCGCTCGACCCGGTCTTCGCGCCGCTGTGGCGGGCCGCCCCGGACGACGCCGCCCGGCTGCGGGTGGTGGTCGACCAGGTGGCGTCGCTCACCGACCCGGCGGCGGTGGCCTGGCACGACCGGCTCGTCCGGCGTACGGGTCGCGATCCCGACCCGGGGGCCCGCGGCGACTTAGGTTAGCCTAAGTGTCATGACGGAGCGCCCCAAGAAGGTCACGTCCGCCCGGGTCCTGCGGACCGAGCGGCCCACCCCGCACCTGATCCGCCTGGTCCTGGGCGGGGAGGAGCTGGCCGGGCTGCCGGTCGGGGAGTACACCGACCACTACATCAAGATCGTCTTCCCGGCGCCGGGGGTCGACCACCCCAGGCCGCTGGACCTGGCCGCGATCCGTCGTGACCTGCCCCGCCACCAGTGGCCCCGGCTGCGCGCGTACACCGTGCGTGCCTGGGACCCGCTGGCCGGCGAACTCACCGTGGACGTGGTGCACCACGGCGACGAGGGGCTGGCCGGGCCCTGGGCGGCCCGGCTGCGCCCCGGCGACGAGGTGCTCTTCGTCGGCCCCGGTGGGGCGTACGCGCCGGACCCGACGGCGGACTGGCACCTGCTGGTCGGCGACGAGAGCGCCCTGCCGGCGATCGGCGCGGCGCTGGAGCGGCTGCCGCTCGGCGCCCCGGCCGCCGTCTTCGTCGAGGTCGACGGGCCGGCCGACGAGCAGCGGCTGCTCAGCCCCGGCGCGGTGGCGCTGACCTGGTTGCACCGGGGCACCCGGCCGGTCGGCGAGGCGCTGGTCGAGGCGGTCCGGGCGCTGGAGTTCCCGCCCGGCCGGGTGCACGCCTTCGTCCACGGCGAGGCGACCTTCGTCAAGGAGCTGCGCCGCCTGCTGCGCGTCGAGCGCGGGGTGCCCCGCGAGGCGCTCTCCATCTCCGGCTACTGGCGTCGGGGCATGGACGACGAGGGCTGGCGGTCCACCAAGGCGGACTGGAACCGCCAGGTCGAGGCCGAAGAGGTCGCCCCGGTCGGCTGACCCGCCGCCCGGGCTCCCGGGTCGGGGTCCGGGCGCCGGCGGCGTTCGCCACACGCCCGTGCCCCCGGCGGCGGATCGTCGGTCCGGCAGGGCAGGATGTACGCCGAGGGGGTGGCAGATGGCTGGGCGGATCCGGGACGAGGACATCGCGCTGGTCCGGGAACGCACCTCGATCGCCGAGGTCATCTCCGACACGGTGACCCTCAAGTCCGCCGGCGGCGGCAACCTCAAGGGCCTCTGCCCGTTCCACGACGAGAAGAGCCCGTCGTTCAACGTCTCGCCCGCCCGCAACGTCTGGTACTGCTTCGGCTGCGGGGCCGGCGGTGACGCCATCAAGTTCCTGATGGACGCCGAGCACCTCAGCTTCATCGAGTCCGTCGAGCGGCTCGCCGCCCGCGCCGGCATCCAGCTGCGCTACGTCGAGGGCGACAACGCCGCCCCGCGCCCCCGCCCCCAGCAGGGGCAGAAGCAGCGGCTGGTGGCCGCGCACGCCGCCGCCGTCGAGTTCTACCAGGCCCAGCTCACCACGGCCGGCGCCCGGCCGGCCCGGGAGTTCCTGGCCCAGCGGGGCTTCGACCGGGCCGCCGCCCAGCGGTACGGCTGCGGCTTCGCCCCGGACGCCTGGGACCTGCTCACCAAGCACCTGCGCCAGCAGGGCTTCAGCCACGACGAGCTGGTCACCGGCGGGCTGTCCCGGCCGTCGCGCTCCGGGACGCTGATCGACCGGTTCCGCCGCCGGCTGATGTGGCCGATCCGGGACATCACCGGCGACGTGATCGGCTTCGGGGCCCGCAAGCTCTTCGAGGACGACGACGGCCCGAAATACCTGAACACCCCCGAGACGCCGATCTACAAGAAGTCGCACGTCCTCTACGGCATCGACCAGGCCAAGCGGGAGATCGCCAAGCAGGGCAAGGTGGTCGTCGTCGAGGGCTACACCGACGTGATGGCCTGTCACCTCGCCGACGTGCCGACGGCCGTGGCGACCTGCGGCACGGCGTTCGGGGCCGACCACATCGCGGTGCTGCGCCGGCTGCTGCTGGACACCGACGCGGTGGCCGGCGAGATCATCTTCACCTTCGACGGGGACGCCGCCGGCCAGAAGGCCGCGCTGCGCGCCTTCGAGGACGACCAGCGCTTCGTCGGGCGTACCTTCATCGCGGTCAGCCCGGACAACATGGACCCGTGCGAGCTGCGCCTGGCCAAGGGCGACCTGGCCGTGCGGGACCTGGTCGCCCGCCGCGAGCCGCTGGTCGACTTCGCGCTGCGCCACGTGATCAACCGGTACGACCTGGACACCGTCGACGGCCGGGTGGAGGCGATGCGCCGGGCCGCGCCGCTGGTGGCCAAGATCAAGGACCGGGAGAAGCGCCCCGAGTACGTCCGCAAGCTCGCCGGCGACCTCGGCATGGAGATCGAGCCGGTGCAGCGCGCGGTGCTCGCCGCCGATGCCACCCCGACCGCCGAGCGGCGCTCGCCCGCCCCGACCCGGTCGACGGCGGCGCCCGCGCCGGCGGTGGACAGCCCGCAGTCGATGGTCGAGCGCGAGGCGTTGAAGCTGGCCCTGCAGGAGCCGGTGCTGGCCGGGCCGATGTTCGACGCGGTCGAGGCCCCGGAGTACCGGCACCCGGTGCACGCGGCGGTCCGCGCGGCGATCGCCGCGGCGGGCGGGGCCGCGGCGGCCACCGCCGGCGCGGTCTGGATCGAATCGGTCCGCGACGCCTGCGAGGACCTGGCCGCCCGGGCGCTCGTCGGCGAACTGGCCGTGGAGCCGCTGCGCATCGACGGCGAACCCGACCCCCGGTACGTCTCGATCACCATGGCCCGGTTGCAGTGGGGCTCGGTCACCGCCCGGATCCGGGACCTCAAATCCAAGATCCAGCGGGTCAACCCGGTGAACAACAAGGACGAGTACTTCGCCCTCTTCGGGGAACTGCTCTCGCTGGAGCAGCACGCGCGGGCGCTGCGCGAGCAGGCCGCGGGAGGACTGTGATGGGACTGTTCAGCCGCAAGCCGAAGCTGCCGCCCGCCGCCCGGCCCCCGCTCGCCGACGACGAACGGGTGCTCGCCTGGGCGACCGCCGGCAACGGCGAGGGCGACGGCGTGGTGGTGGCCAGCAACCTCGGGCTCTGGCTGCCCGGCCGCCCGCACCGGCTGGGCTGGCACGACATCCTCAAGGCGGTGTGGTCCGGCCACGAGCTGACCGTCACCCCGGCCGAGCGGGTCACCGAGCGCGACGGCTATCAGGTGGTGGCGGACTGCCCGGCCGAGACCTACCTGCTGGTCGACCCGGGCGAGCTGCCGCACCAGGTGCGGGCCCGGGTCACCCGGTCGGTGGCGTACACCGCGCACCACCCGGTGCCCGGCGGCGCCGGGCGGGTCGCGGCCCGGCGGGTGGCCGGGGTGGACGGGCTGAGCTGGACCGTGCGCTTCGACCCGGGCACCCCCTCGGACGACGAGGCCGTGCTGGCGGAGGCCGACCGGCTGGTGGCCGCCGCCCGCGCCGCGACCGCCCCGGCCGACGCCTGAACGCCGCTCACCCGCCCTGGTAGAACCGGGCCGCGCCCGGATGCAGCGGGATCGGGTCGGTGCTGGACGCGCTCTGCCGGGTGAAGTTGCCCGCCTCCGGGTGCACCCCGATCAGGTCGCCCTGGTAGGCGAAGAGCAGCCGGGTCAGGTCGTACGCCAGGGCGTCCGGCATGTCGGCGTTGACCAGGATCATGTTCGACACCGTGACCGTCGGTGTGCCCGACGGCGTGCGGTAGGCGTCCTTCGGCAGCTCGGCGGTGGTGTACACCGAGCCGTACCGGGCGTTGAGCGGCTCGATCAGCTCGGCGATCGGCAGCAGGGTGAACCTGCCCGGTGCGCTGGAGAGCAGGTCGGCGATGCCCGGGGTGGGCAGCCCGCCGGAGAAGAACATCGCGTCCAGCGTGCCGGCCCGCATCCGCTTGACCGTCTCCGGCAGGGACAGGGTGAACCGGTCCACGTCCCGGTCCGGGTCCATCCCGGCGGCGGTCAGCAGCCGTCCGGCGATGATGTCCGTGCCGGACTTCGGTGAACCCGTGGAGACCCGCTTCCCGCGCAGCCCGGCGAAGTCCTTCACCTTGGCGTCCGCCCGCACGATCACGTGGGTGTAGTTGCTGTAGACCCGGGCCAGCGCCCGGACCGGCTGGGGCTGCCCGACGAAGGCGCCCTGGCCGGTGACCGCGTCGGCCGCGGTGTCGGCGAGGCTGAAGGCGATCTCCATGTCGCCGCTGGCCAGCCGGGTGACGTTCTCCACCGAGGCGCCGGTCGGCTCGGCCCGCGCCTCGTACCCGGGCAGGTGGCGGCTGATCACGTCGGCGTAGCCGCCGCCGAGCTGGTAATACACGCCGGTGGTGTTGCCGGTGGCGAGGAAGATCCGGCCGCCGTGCCAGGCCTGCGGCGGCGCGGCCGACTGCCCGCAGCCCGCCACGAGCAGCGTCACCAGCAGGGCGGCCAGCCAGGGCGGTGGCCGGCGGGTCACGCCCGGACCGCCGGTTCCAGCGCCTCCGCCACCCGCTGCACCAGGGTCGCGGTCTCGAAGCCGATCTGACCCAGGTCGCAGCCCGGCGCGGCGAGCACCCCGAGCAGGGCCCGCTCGCCGACCGCCATCACCAGCATCACCCCGCCGTCCATGTCGACGATCTGCTGGCGTACCCGGCCGGCGGACATCAGCCGCGCGGCGCCGACGGTCAGGCTGGCCAGGCCGCTGATCACGGCGGCGAGCTGGTCCACCTGGTCGGGGGAGAGGTGCGGTGAGGAGGCCAGGCGCAGCCCGTCCTCGGAAACGGCTACGGCGTGCGACACGTCCGGCACCTGTTCGGCGAAGTTCGCCAGGAGCCAGTCCAGGCCGGCGCTCACGGGTGTGGTCATCGGTGTCTCCCGTTGGGTCTCGTCTGCTGGTTACGTCGCATCGCGCTGGCCACCCCCTCGGCGAGTGCGGACAGTCGGGCCCGCACCACCTCCGGGTCGAGCAGGTCCTCCGCCGGCCGGGCCGGCGCAGTGTCCGGCAGCGTCGGGAGCTGACCGCCGCGGGTCCGGCGGGGCAGGCCCGCGGCCGCCGCCGGCCCGGTCACCGGGTGGGCGGGGCCGGGCGGGGGCACCACGGCGGCCCGGAGCACCGGCGGCCGGGGCGGGGCCGCGACCCGGGTACCGGGGGTGACCACCGGCAACGTCACCGTCGGCGCGTGGTGGACGTCGGTCGGGTCCGGCCGGAACAGGCTGCCGCCGTACGCCGGCGTCAGCCGGGGCGCGGGCGTCGGGTTCGGCACGGTCGCCGCCAGGGCCGGCGCACCGGCCCCGGCCCGGAACCAGGCCGCCGTCGAGGGGGGCTGGCGGACGGGAACGGGACGCCGGGACACCGCCTCCACCCGGACGAGCGCCGACTCGGGCACCTCGACCTGGGCCACCGTGCCGGTGCCGGTGTTGTGCAACTGCACCCGGATCCCGTACCGGGCGGCCAGGTGGGCCACCACGTGCAGGCCCATGCTGCCGGCGGCGGCGCTGGAGAGCACCGCCGGGGCGAGCAGCCGCTTGTTGATCGCGGCGAGCCGGCCCTCGCTGATGCCGATGCCCTGGTCGTGCACGCGCAGCGTGAGCCCGTCGACCGTCCGCCGGCCGTCGACCTGCACCAGGGTGTGCGGCGGCGAGTAGTTGGTGGCGTTCTCCAGCAGCTCGGCGAGGAGGTGGACCAGGTAACCCACCGCCGACCCGTGCACCGCGGCCGCCGGCACGTCGATCTCCACCCGGGTGTAGTCCTCGATCTCCGAGGAGGCCGCGCGCACCACGTCGGCGAGCAGGTGGTCCCCCTCGTACGCCCGCCCCGGCTCGCCACCCGCGAGGACCAGCAGGTTCTCCCCGTTGCGGCGCATCCGGGCGGCGAGATGGTCCAGCGCGAAGAGCCGGGCCAGCGCGTCCGGGTCGGTCTCGTCGCGTTCGAAGTCGTCGAGCAGGCGTAGCTGCCGGGTGATCAGGGTCCGGATCCGGCGGGCCAGCGCCTCGGCCATCCGGGTCACGTCCAGCCGCAGTTCGGCCTGCTCGCCGGCGAGCCGCAGCGCCGCCCGGTTGACCGTGTCGAACGCCTCGGCCACCTGCGCGACCTCGTCCCGCCCCTGCCGGATGTCCTCGGTCAGCCGGGTCGACTCGCCCTCGGCCGGCGCGCCTTCCCCGGCCGCGATCGCGGTGATCCGCTCGGGCAGCTCCGAGTTGGCCACGGTGAGCGCCGCCACCCGCAGCCGGCGCAGCCGGCGGCTGGTGCGTACGGCCAGCAGCGCGGCGGCCAGCAGCGAGGCCGCCGCGACGGCGGTGGTGGCCCCGCCGGTGACCAGGGCCCGCTGGCGGGCGTCCCGGGCCAGGTTGGCGGCCTGCTGGTCCAGGTCCTCGGAGAGCTCCCGGCCGAGCAGGTTGTAGCGCCGGATCGTGCCGCTCTGGGCCACGTACCAGGCGTCGCCGTCGACCTTCAGCGCGGCGGTCAGCGTTTCGCCCTTGACGGCGGTGTCCCGCATCCGCTGGGCGGCCGCCACGTCGGCGCCGGCGACCAGCCGGGCGTACGCGGCCTCGGCGTCGGAGTCGGCGATCCGGGAGAACTCGGCCTGACGCTGCTCCCGCGCACCCCGCAGCTGGCCGAGCCGGACCAGTTCGCCCTGGGCCAGCTCGCCACGGACGAAGACCGTCCGGAGCAGGTCGCGTTCCAGCGCGGCCAGGTGTTCCTGGCTGGCGACCGCCGCCACCTCCCGGGCGGCGTTGGCCAGCTCGGTGTCGCGCAGCTGCGCGGGCAGCGCGTCGGCGACGGTGAGCAGCGACTCGACCAGTGCGACGTAGGTGGGGTCGGCCCCCTCCGACGTGGGCGCCGACCGGCGGGCGGGGTCGAGCTGGTAGAGCTGGTCGTCGGCGGTGTCGAGCACCCGCCCGAGGTCGGGTGCGGCCCGGCGGGCGTTCCGGCTGGCGGTGCGGAACCGGTCGACGGCGGTGTCCACCCGCAGCCGCTGGGCGTCCACCAGCGGCCGGCCGGTGGAGCCGCCCCGCTGGCGCAGGGCAGCCGTCTCGCCGAGTTCCCGCTCCAGCTCGTGCACCAGGCGCACGGTGGCGGTGGCGGTGCCGGCGAGGACCCGGGCCCGGTCGGCGTCGGCGGAGGCGTCCAGCGCGGTGCTGGTCTGGGTGGCGCCCAGCACGACCAGGCCGATGGTGGCGACCAGGATCGGTGCGAGCAGTTGGGTGCGGACCGACCAGAGCCGGTCGGTGTGGTCCGCCGGCCGGTTGTGCCGGCGTACGCGGGCGGGGCGGGGGAGCGGCACGCGGGTCTCCCGGGAATGGTCGGGGACGCCGGGCCCGGGCGGTGGCCCGGACCCGGCGCCGTCGGTCAGCTCGCGCCGAGGTCCTGCAGGGCCTTGGCCGCCCCGCGGTGCAGCGGTACGGGGTCGGTCTTGCGGGCGTTGTCCAGGCTGATGCCCTTGGCGGCCGGATTGGCCTGGGCCAGTGCGTCCTTCTTGTCGAAGACGGTCCGCGCGACGGCGCAGGCGACGTCGGCGTCGAGGTCCTTGCGGACCAGCAGCACGTTCGGCACCACGATGGTCGGGGTGTCCGTCGCCGTCTTGTAGACGTCCGCGCGGATCGTCCCGGCCTGGTAGGCGGGGTTCAGCTCGGTCATCTTGGGCAGCAGCGGGGCGATGTCCAGGAACTTCACCTTGTCGCCGGCCGTGGTGAACAGGTCGGTGACGCCGCCGGTCGGCACCCCGCCGGACCAGAAGAAGCCGTCGATGCTGCCGTCCTTGACCCCCTCGACGGTCTTGGCCAGGTCGAGTCGCTGCGCCTGGACGTCCTTGGCCGGGTCGAGACCGGCGGCGGTGAGCAGGCGGTTGGCGATGACCTCGGTGCCGGACTTGGGAGAGCCGGTGGAGATCTTCTTGCCCTTCATGTCGGCGACCGAGCCGATGCCGGCGTCGGCCCGCACGACCACCTGGGTGTAGTTGTCGTAGATCCGGGCCAGCGCCTGCACCGGCTGCGGCGAGGTGAAACTCCCCTTGCCCTGCACCGCGTTGACGGCGGTGTCGAAGAGCGAGAAGGCCACGTCGTACTGGCCGCCGACGAGCTGCTCGATGTTCTGCACCGAGGCGCCGGTCTCGGCGGCGGTGCCGGTCAGCTTGCCGTCGGTCGTCGCGGCGAGCTGGCCGGCGAGGGCGTTGCCGACCGGGTAGTACACGCCGGTGGCGTTACCGGTGGCGATGCCGACGCGGGTGCTGTCGGTGACCTTGCAGGTGATCTCGCTGGCGGCGTCGTCCTTCGTCGCGCCGTCCTGTTTGCCCCCGCAGCCGGCGGCGCCGCTCGCGACGAGGGCGAGCGCCCCCACTCCCGCGGCCAGCCGCACGTTGATCCGTCTCACTGTTTTCCTCCCCAGGGTGCACCGGTGATGTTGCCGACGGCTCGCCGATCCGGTTGGCGGAGCCGCGTCGTACGAGGACACCCGCCACCACGGCGGCGGCCAGGACCGCGCCGACCGTGACGGGTACGGGTTCGAGCCAGAGCAGCGTCAGCCCGGCGAGCGCGCCGAGGATCCGCTCCGGTACGCCGGCCGGGCCGACGCCGGGCAGCCAGCCGCCCGCCGCCACCGCCAGCACGGCGACGCCGAGCGCGGAGACCACCGCGGCCACGGCGACCCGCTGCGGCCCGCCGATCCCGAGCAGCCCCAGTCCGGCCGGCGTGATCACGAAGGCGATCGGGATCAGGTAGGCCGGCAGGGCGTACCGCAGGGTCTGCCACATGGTCGGCATCAGCCGGCCGCCGGTGACCGCGGCGGCGGCCACCGCGGCGAGCGCGGTCGGCGGGGAGACCTCGGACAGGACCGCGAAGTAGAAGACGAACATCGCCGCGGCGGGCGCGGCGACGCCCAGGTCCAGCAGGGCCGGGCCGATGATCACCCAGCCGATCACGAACGAGGCGGTGACCGGCACCGCCAGCCCCAGCAGGCTGAGCGCGACGGCGGCCAGCACGGCGGTGAGCGCCAGCACCACGGCCGGGTCGGACGAGGCCGCCTGCGCGCCGGAGACCAGCAGTGCCGCCGCCTGCGGGCCGAGCCCGGTCTTGGTGGTGGTCGCCGTGATGATGCCGGCCGCGGCGCAGACCGCGCTGACCGCGAGCACCCCGCGCGCGCCGGTGCCCAGCGCCTCGACCAACCGGGCCGGGGTGAGCCGGTGCCGGCGGTCCAGGAAGGACAGCGCGGCGGCCAGCACGGTCGCCCCCACCACCGCCTTCGTCGCCGAGACGCCCAGGGCGAGCAGGCCGGTGATCACCAGCAGGGACAGGAAGTGGTAGCCGAAGCGGCCCAGCAGCCGCCAGGGCGAGTCGGTGCGGACGACCACCGGTCGCACGCCCGAGCGCCGCGCGTCGATCTCGACCGCGAGCAGGATGCCGAGGTAGTACAGCACCGTCGGGATGGTCGCCCAGCCCAGCACCTGCAGGTACGACACGCCCAGGTACTCGGCGATGATGAAGGCGGCCGCGCCGAGGGTGGGCGGGGACAGGATCGCCCCGACGCCGGCGGCGGCGAGCATCCCGCCGGCGCGCTCGGCCGGGTAGCCGGCCCGGCGCAGCACCGGCCAGGTCACCGCGCCGATGCTGACCGTCGTCGCCGCGCCCGATCCGGAGACGGTGCCGAGCAGGAAGCCGGAGGCGACCGCCGTGCGCCCGGCGGCGGTCCGGGAGCGCCGGAAGGCGGCGGCGGAGAGTTTTACGAAGAACCGCCCGGCCCCGGAGAGGTCCAGCACCGCGCCGTAGATGGTGAACAGCACGATGTACGAGGCCGCGACGTCGAGCGGGGTGCCGTAGAACCCGCTGTCGGAGTTGTAGAACGCGTCGACGAGCTGGCCGAAGTCGAGCCCGGCGTGCGCCACCGGCCAGGACTGCGGCAGCAGCCCGCCGTAGTAGCCGTAGGCCAGGAACAGCAGGCAGACGGCGGGCAGGATCCAGCCGGTGGTGCGCCGGCAGGCCTCCAGCAGCAGGAGCAGCAGCACGGTGCCCATCGCGACGTCGAGCCCGACGAGCAGGCCCTGCCGGTCGAGGAAGGCGTCGTATCCGCCGCCCCCGCCGCCGAGGGTGAACGGCAGCACCGGGTAGAGGCAGGCGACCAGGGCCGCGGCGGCCAGCAGCCAGTCCGCCCGGGTCGGCCCGCCCGGGTCGGGCCCGTCGCCGGCGGCCGGTGTGCGGCCCGGCCGCCAGGGAATCGAAAGGCCCGCCGGGTACGCCAGGAACACCGTCGGCAGCACGCCGGCCAGGAAAATGATCAGGTAATACTTGCTGCCCTGCGGAAGTGGCTGGAAGACCTGGACAAGTGCCAGCAGAGCGACCCCCACCGTCGTGCCGGTGACCAGGAGACCGACCGGGCCGGTGAGCAAGCGCCCCGGTTTCTCGTCCTCGAATTGCGCCGCGAGTTCGCGGGTGTCCGGCACCGCGACGCGGGTTGGGGTACCCGCGGTGACCTGCGGTGAAAGGGGTTCCGGAGCGTCCTTGAGGGCGGCTCCCGCCCCCCTGGAGCCGGTGTGCGGCACCGGTGGGGCGGGACCGTCGGAGAAGCGTACGGACGACACGAGGGGGCACGATACGCCAATTATCTACGTCACGGAACATTGCCGATTATCATTGCGGTCGGTAATGACGATCTATTTCAATCACGCAGCGGAATCTGAGTAAAGAAGGATTTAACAAATTGATGGAGCTGAACTGTTGACAGGCGTCGGGGGCCGGAGGGCGTCCGAAAAGGATCTGTCCGGTATGGCCGGCATCGCCCCTCTGGTCCGCCGCGTTGACGGCCCGACGCCCCGGTGTACGAGCGCGTACCGGGCAGTGACTGTCCGTAGTGTCAACTACTCTGTGTCGCTGGATCCGAGCCGGCTGTGGCGGGCCGGAAACCCGTCGAGGGTGTCGGACGTCGCCGGTAGGGTCGGCCGGTGACCACTGCTCAACCACTCATCCAGGCTCGGGGGCTGGTGAAGCGGTTCGGCGACTTCACCGCCGTCGACGGCATCGACGTCGAGGTGCGCCCCGGCGAGGCGTTCGGCTTCCTCGGGCCGAACGGCGCCGGCAAGTCCTCCACCATGCGCATGATCGGCTGCATATCCCCGCCCAGCGGCGGCGAGCTGCGCATCCTCGGCATGGACCCGGTGCGCGACGGCCCCGCGATCCGGGCGCGGCTCGGCGTCTGCCCCCAGCTCGACAATCTCGACCCCGAGCTGACCGTCCGGGAGAACCTCACCACCTACGCCCGCTACTTCGGCGTACCCCGCGCGGTGGCCCGGGCGCGCGCCGCCGAGCTGCTCGACTTCGTGCAGCTCACCGAGCGGGCCGACAGCAAGGTCGAGCCGCTCTCCGGCGGCATGAAGCGTCGGCTGACCATCGCCCGCGCGCTGGTCAACGAGCCCGAGATCGTGCTGCTCGACGAGCCGACCACCGGGCTCGACCCGCAGGCCCGGCACCTGGTCTGGGAGCGGCTGTTCCGACTCAAGCAGCAGGGGGTGACGCTGGTGCTGACCACCCACTACATGGACGAGGCCGAGCAGCTCTGCGACCGCCTCGTGGTGATGGACGGCGGGCGGATCGTCGCCGAGGGCTCGCCCCGGGCGCTGATCCAGCGGCACTCCACCCGCGAGGTGGTGGAGCTGCGCTTCGCGGCCGAGTCGCAGGAGACGTTCGCCGGCAAGCTCGACGGGCTGGGGGAGCGGGTCGAGGTGCTGCCCGACCGGATCCTGCTCTACGTCACCGACGGGGACGCCGCCGTCGGCCAGGTGGAGGCGCGTGGCCTGACGCCGGCCAGCGTCCTGGTCCGGCGCAGCAGCCTGGAGGACGTCTTCCTGCACCTCACCGGCCGCACCCTGGTCGACTGACGGCCCTGGGCGGGGCCGCCCCGGCCGCTGCATAGCATCGGTGGTCGACGGGGGAGGAGTCCACGATGGATGCTGGATCGAGACGCCGGGCCGGGCTGACCGCGCTCTACCTGGGCGTGTTCGCCACGATCTGGTTCAGCGTGCCGGCGGCCGACCCGCCGCTGCGCGCCGCGCTCGTGGTGGCCAGCGGCCTGGCCCTGCTCACGGCGCTGCTCGGCGCGGTCGTCGTGGTCCGTACCGGGCGCGCGGCCGCCGCCCTGCCCCGCGACCGGGCCGCCGACCGCCGGTACGGCGTCATCGTCGCCGTCGAGTTCGCCGTGGCCGGGCTCGGTGCCCTCGCCCTGGCCGGGCTCGGCGGGTCGGAGTATGTCCCGGTCCTGGTCTGCGCGGTGGTCGGGCTGCACTTCGTGCCGCTGGCCCCGGTGCTGCGCGACCGGCTGCTGGTGCCGCTGGGCGTCACGCTGTGCCTGGTGGCGCTGGCCGGGCTGGTCGTCGCGCTCACCTCGTCGGTCCAGGCCGGCCTGGTCGTCGGCACCGGAGCCGGGCTGCTGCTCTGGGGCTACGCCGCGCGCGCGTTGCTCACCACGACCCGCACCGCCTGAACGGCGCCCCACGGCGGTCCACCGCGCTGGCTAAAGGGCGCGACACGTGGGGCGGCCGGCCGTAGGGTTGCCGCGGCCTGTCGTACCCCCGGGGTAGGAAGGCCGTGGTGGACGGCGGGTGAGAGGAGGTCCGGGTGAGCGTGGCGCAACGGCCCCCGTTGCCGAGGGTGCCGGCGCTGGCGGTGCTGGCGCACTACCTGACCGGCTACCGCCGCACCTGGCGGGCCGGGGTCTTCTCGTCCTTCCTGCTGCCGACGCTGACCGTGGTCGGCTTCGGCCTGGGCGTGGGCGCGTACGTCGACCAGGGCGTCGACGGGGTGCGTTACCTCGACTGGATCGTGCCCGGGCTGCTCGCCTCGACCGCGCTCCAGGTGACCATCGGCGAATCGACCTGGCCGGTGTTCAGCAACTTCCAGTGGATCAAGACCTACTCGGCGCAGACCGCGGCGCCGCTGCGGATCCGCGACATCCTCGCCGGCCACCTGGCCTTCGTGCTGTTCCGGGCGCTCACCGCCAGCGTCGCGTTCCTGCTGGTGACGGCGCTGTTCGGGGCGCTGCGTTCGGGCTGGGCGGTGGCCACCCTGCCGGTGGTGGCGCTGCTCTGCCTGGCGGTCGCCGCGCCGACCTTCGCGTACGCGGCGGTGGTGGACAGCGACAGCTGGCTGGCCATGCTGTTCCGGTTCGCGGTGATCCCGATGACGCTCTTCGCGGGGATCTTCTTCCCGGTCGAGTCGCTGCCCGGCGTGCTGCGCTGGCTGGCGTACGCGACTCCGCTCTGGCACGCCGTCGACCTGTGCCGGGCGGCGACGCTCGGCGTGGCCCCACAGTGGTCGGTCGCCGGCCACCTGCTCTACCTCGCGGCCTGGGCACTGGGTGGCTGGCTGCTGGCCGCCCGGCTCTTCCGTCGCCGGCTCGTGGTCTAGGAGGCTCGCGTGGTCACTCTCGTCCTGCCCCGGCTGCTCGACGTCTCCGGCACGTCCCGCCGGTCGGCCTCGGTGGTCGAGCGCAACGTGGCGGCGCTCAAGTCGGTCTACTGGCTGCTGCTGCTCTCCGGGTTCGTCGAGCCGGTGCTCTACCTGTTCTCCATCGGGGTCGGGGTGGGCCAGCTGATCGACGGGCTCACCCTGCCCGACGGCCGGGTGGTGGAGTACGCCGCGTTCGTCGCCCCGGCCATGCTCGCCTCCTCGGCGATGACCGGGGCGCTGGCCGAGACCACCTTCAACTTCTTCGGCAAGATGAAGTACCTCAAGCTCTACGACGGGATCATCGCCACCCCGGTGCGGCCCTTCGAGATCGCGCTCGGGGAGCTGGGGTGGGCGATGGTACGCGGCTCGGCCTACTCGGCGGCCTTCCTCGCGGTGATGGTGGCGATGGAGCTGACCTCCGTGGGGCGGGCGCTGCTGGCGTTCCCGGCGGCGGTGCTGGTCGGCTTCAGCTTCGGCGCGATCGGCATGGCGCTGGCCACCTTCATGCGCAGCTGGCAGGACTTCGACCTGATGGGCTCGGCGCAGTTCACCCTCTTCCTCTTCTCGGGCACCTTCGTGCCGGCCGAGGACTACCCGGCGCTGCTGCGCTGGCTGGTGGAGGTGACCCCGCTCTACCGCTCGGTGCACCTGATCCGGGAGATCTGTGTCGGCGGGTCCGGTTGGCTGTGGCTGCTGGACCTGCTCTACCTGCTGGCGCTGACCGCGCTCGGGCTGGCCGTGGCGTCCCGGCGGATGGTGGGCCTGCTCTACAAGTGATGGGTTAACGGCTGGCTTTCCCGGGGCATGTCGGGGGGACAACCGCTGACCACGAGGAGGGGCGATGGCCTCCGATGACACCTCCGCCCGGGCCGGGCGCGACCGCGACGACCAGAACACCGCGACCGCGGCCGGGTCCCGTTCGGGCGACCCGGGGGGCCGTAACCCGCGCCACAGCCGGCCGGTCGGTCCCGACGAGGGCCCGGAGAGCCCGGCCGAGCTGCCCGGCTCCGGCTGGATGGCGGCGCTGAAGCGCACCGTCAAGGAGTTCCAGGACGACAGCCTGACCGACTGGGCCGCCGCGCTGACCTACTACGGGGTGCTCTCCATCTTCCCCGGGCTGCTGGTGCTGATCTCCCTGCTCGGGCTGCTCGGCGACCGCGCCACCCAGGGGGTCAAGGACACCGTCAACCAGGCGGTGCCGGAGGAGAACATCCGGAAGATCATCGAGGGCGCCATCGAGCAGGCGGGAGCCTCAGGGGGGCTGGCCAGCATCGCCGCGATCGTCGGTCTGCTCGCGGCCTTCTGGTCCGCCTCCGGCTACATCGCCGCCTTCATGCGCGCCTCGAACACCATCTACGACGTGCCCGAGGGGCGGCCGATCTGGAAGACGCTGCCGATCCGGCTCGGGGTGACCGCGGTGATCGGCGTGATGCTGCTGGCCTGCGCGGTGATCGTGGTCTTCACCGGTGGCCTCGCCGAGCAGGCCGGTAGCGCGATCGGACTGGGCTCCACCGCGGTGACGGTGTGGAACATCGCCAAGTGGCCGGTGCTGCTGCTCCTGGTCAGCCTGATGTTCGCGATCCTCTACTGGGCCTCGCCGAACGCCCGGCACGGCGGCTTCCGCTGGGTCAGCCCGGGCGGCGTGCTGGCCGTCGTGATCTGGCTGGTGATCTCCGGCCTCTTCGCCCTGTACGTCAGCAACTTCGCGTCCTACAACAAGACCTACGGCGCGCTGGCCGGCGTGATCATCTTCCTGGTCTGGCTGTGGCTGAGCAACATCGCGATCCTGCTCGGCGCCGAGTTCGACGCGGAGCTGGAGCGTGGCCGGGCCATCTCGGCCGGCCACTCGCCCGACGAGGAGCCCTACGTCGAGCTGCGCGACGACCGCAAGCTCAAGAAGAAGCGCAACGCCGCCGGGGAGCGCTAGCCCCTCCGGCAGGCCCGAGGTCGACCCCGTCGCGCGTCCGGCGCGACGGGGTCGACCTTTTCTTGATCCACTAATAGCTTTTGTCCTAACGGACAAAAGTTGGCGGCGGATTGACCGAAGCTATGGACAGGAGGCACGGAAGGCTCCTACTGTGTCGGACACAACAACATCGACGTCACATCGATGTGAACCCCGACGCGGAGGTGGATCCCGTGCGGACGGTAGAACCCCTGCACCTACGGCTGTTGCGGCTGCTCCGCGACGCGGGGCCGGCCTCCCGGGCCGAGCTGGGCGACCGCCTCCAGATGCCTCGGCCCCGGCTGCTGGCCGAGCTGGAGCGGCTGGTCGGGCTCGGGCTGGTGGCCGAGGCGGGACTGGCCGCCTCCCGGGGCGGGCGCCGCTCGACCCTGGTCGAGCTGGACCCCCGGTTGCGTTTCGCCGCCGTCGACCTCGGCGCCAGCTCGATCGACGTCGAGGTGGTCAACGGCCGGCTGGAGCCGGTCGCCGCGTACGCCGAGCCGGCCGACATCCGCTCCGGCCCGAAGGTGATCCTGCACCGGGTCAATGAGCTGCTGCACAAGGCCCGGGTGGACGGGGCGTACGAGAAGCTGGACGGCGTCGGCGTGGGCGTGCCCGGGCCGGTGAGCTTCCGCGACGGGGTGCCCGTCTCGCCGCCCATCATGCCCGGCTGGGACCGGTTCCCCGTCCGTGAGCTGCTCACCCGCGAACACGGCTGCCCGGCGGTGGTCGACAACGACGTCAACATCATGGCGATCGGGGAACGGCACGGCGGGGTCGCCCACTCGATCGACGACTTCCTGTTCGTCAAGATCGGCACCGGCATAGGGTGCGGCATCTACCTCAGCGGCGAGGTCTACCGGGGCACCGACGGCTGTGCCGGCGACATCGGCCACATCCAGGTCGACGCGCACGGCGCGGTCTGCTCCTGCGGCAACGTCGGCTGCCTGGAGGCGGTCTTCAGCGGAGCGGCCCTGGCCCGCGAGGCCATCGCCGCCGCCCGGGCCGGCACCTCCCCGGCGCTCGCCGAACGGCTCGCCACCCGGGGCGTGGTCACCGCCCGGGACGTCGCCGAGGGGGCGGTCGAGGGCGACGTCGCCTGCATCCAGCTGATCCGGGATGGCGGCCGGCGGGTCGGCCAGGTGTTGGCCGGCCTGGTCAGCTTCACCAACCCCTCGATGATCGTGATCGGCGGCGGCCTGGCCCAGCTCGGCCACATCCTGCTCGCCGAGATCCGCAGCGTGGTCTACCGCCGGTCGCTGCCACTGGCCACCGGCAACCTGCCGGTCGTCCTGTCCGAGCTGGGCCCCCGCGCCGGCGTCGCCGGCGCCGCAGTCCTGGCCAGCGACGTCGCCTTCGGGGAGGCATCGTGAGCGCGAGGAGTGAGCCGGGCCTGCGAGCCCCGCAGTCGCGAACGGAAGACGCCATCGTGAGCGCGAGGAGTGAGCCGGGCCGGCGAGCCCCGCAGTCGCGAACTGAGGCGGCCCGGTGAGCGCGGCCGAGGGCGGGACGGCTCCGCTGGTCACCCCGCCCGCCGACACCGTCGCGGGCGAGGTGGTCCTGCGCCTGACGGACGTGGTGAAGACCTTCCCCGGCGTACGGGCGCTGGACGGGGTGCAACTGGAGGTGCGGGCGGGCGAGGTGCACTGCCTGCTCGGGCAGAACGGCGCCGGCAAGTCCACCCTGATCAAGGTGCTGGCCGGGGTGCACCGGCCGGACTCGGGGCACGTCGAGTGGCGCGGCCAGCCCGCCGCCTTCGCCGACCCGCAGGCCGCCATGCGCGCCGGGATCGCCACCATCTACCAGGAACTCGACCTGGTCGAGGACCTGTCGGTGGCGGAGAACGCCTTCCTCGGGCACGAGCCGCGCCGGCTCGGCTTCGTCCGGCGTGGGCAGATGGCCCGCCGTACCCGGGAGATCCTGAGCCGGCTCGGCCACGGCGAGATCCCGCCCGGCCGGATGGTCCGCGCCCTGCCGGCCGCCGGCAAGCAGGTGGTCAGCATGGCCCGGGCGCTCTCCCACGAGGCGCGACTGATCATCATGGACGAGCCGAGCGCGGTGCTGGCCCACGACGAGGTGGGCAACCTGTTCCGGATCATCCGGGAGCTCACCGCGCAGGGCATCGCGGTCATCTACATCTCGCACCGGTTGGAGGAGATCCGCGAGATCGGAGACCGGGTGACCGTACTCAAGGACGGCCGGACCACGGCGGCGAACCTGCCGGCCCGCGAGACCCCGACCCGCGACCTGGTCTCGAAGATGACCGGCCGCACCATCGAGTACGTCTTCCCGGACCGCCCGGCCGGCACCGACACCGGCGCGGAACTGCTGCGCGTCGACGGGCTCGGCCGCGCGGGCGAGTTCGCCGACGTCTCGCTGCGCGTGCGGGCCGGCGAGATCGTCGGCATCGCCGGCCTGGTCGGCTCCGGGCGCTCCGAGCTGCTGGAGACCATCTTCGGCGCCCGCCGCGCGGAGACCGGCACCGTCCACGTGGACGGCCGGGCGCTGCGCCCGGGCAGCGTCGGCGCGGCCGTTCGGGCCGGCATGGGGATGGCGCCCGAGGAGCGCAAGAGCCAGGCGCTGCTGCTCGGCGAGCCGATCCACCGCAACGTCACGCTGGCCACCTTCAGCCGGTACGCCCGCCTCGGGTTCACCGACGCCGGCCGCGAGCGCGACGAGGCGGAGCGGATCGCCGACCGCCTCCAGCTCCGGCCGCGGGACGTACGCCGCCCGGTGCGCACGCTCTCCGGCGGCAACCAGCAGAAGGTGGTGGTCGGGCGCTGGTTGCTGGGCGACACCCGGCTGCTGCTGCTCGACGAACCCACCCGCGGGGTGGACGTCGGCGCCCGGGCCGAGCTGTACCGGGTGATCCGCGACCTGGCCGCGCAGGGCGTCGGGGTGCTGCTGGTCTCCAGCGAGGTGCCCGAGGTGCTCGGCCTGGCCGACCGGGTGCTGGTCATGCGCGAGGGCCGGATGGTGCGCGAGGCGCCCGCCGGCGAACTGGACGAGAACACCGTGCTCGACCTCGTCATGGCGGGGTCCCTGATGGAAGGCGCGCCGGCATGAACGAGCGCACACAGCGGAGCGAGGTGGCGGCATGAGCGAGACCGCGACGCCGGAGAGCCGGGCGGAGCTGCCGGCGCAGTCCCCGCCGGTCGACCCGGCGGAGACGGCGGCGGCGACCAACAAGGCCGCCGCGCCGGGCCGGCTGTCCTGGTGGCACGGCGACGGCGGCGAGGGCGCGAAGCGCAACCTCGGTCTGATCGCGGTGCTGGTGGTGCTGGTCGTGATCGGCGCCGCCACCCGCTCGGACCTCTACTCGAACCCGGACTGGGTGTGGGACAACACCCTCACCATCCTCAAGCTGGCCTCGGTGGTCGGCGTGGTGACCGTCGGGATGACCTTCGTGATCATCGGTGGGGGCATCGACCTCTCCGTCGGCGCGATCGTCGCGCTCGCCGGGGTCTGGTGCACCACGGTCGCCACCCAGAGCTACGGCGCCGGCGGCATGATCTTCTCGGCGCTGGTCGTCGGGTTGGCGGTCGGCCTGGTCAACGGGGTGCTCATCTCGTACGGCCGGCTGGTTCCGTTCATCGCCACGCTGGCGATGCTGGTCGCGGCGCGCGGTCTGGCCGCGGAGATCTCCGACAAGCAGACCCAGGTCTCGAACAACACCTTCATCAACGGGATCGCCGCCAACAAACTGCTCGGCATCCCGCTGCTGGTCTACATCCTCGCCGCGGTCGTCGCGGCCGGCTGGGTGCTGCTCAACCGCACCACCTTCGGCCGGCGTACGGTCGCGGTCGGCGGCAACCCGGAGGCGGCCCGCCTGGCCGGCATCAACGTCCGGCGGCACACCGTGCTGCTGTACGCGCTGTCCGGGCTGTGCTGCGGCATCGCCGCCATCATGCTCACCGCCCAGGCCAACTCGGCCCAGGCGGCGATGGCCAACCTCTACGAGCTGGACGCGATCGCCGCCGCGATCATCGGTGGCACGCTGCTCAGCGGCGGGCGGGGGACGATCGTCGGCTCCCTGCTCGGCGTGATCATCTTCTCGACGATCACCAACCTCTTCGCCATCAACGGCCTCTCCACCGAGGCCCAGAACATGGTCAAGGGCGGCATCATCGTGGCGGCCGTCCTGGTCCAGCAGGTGCAGTTCCGTAGCCTCGCCCAGTTCCTCGGCCGCAACCGGGCCACCACCGCCTGACCGCCGCGGCGCGGTGACGCGCCGCCCTCCTCACGACACACCGCATCTCGGCGGCCACCTGACGACGGTGGCCGGGATCCGCACACCCACTTTCGCCCCATCACCGTCACTTTGGAGGTCGTCATGACCCAGCACAGTCGTGACCTGTCCCGCCGCCGGTTGCTGTTCGGCGGGGCCGCCGTCGGCGCCGGCGTGCTCCTCGCCGGTTGCACCAGCAACGAGACCGAGCCCACCGCCGCGCAGACCAAGGCCGCGGCGGCCGGCGGCAACGCCGAGCCGGGCAAGAAGGTGGTCCTCGGCTTCTCCGCCCCGGCCGCCGACCACGGCTGGATCGCCGCCATCACCAACAACGCCAAGGCGCAGGCCCAGGCGTACTCGGACGTGGAGTTCAAGTCCGTCGAGGCCGGCGCGGACGCGGCGGCGCAGCGGGCGGCGCTGTCCACGCTGATCTCGCAGAAGCCCGACGTCATCGTGCTGCTGCCGCACGACGGCAAGGAGCTCAACGCCTTCGGCCTGGAGGCGATGAAGGCCGGCATCCCGGTGGTCAACCTGGACCGGGCCTTCCCGGACGCCCGCGCCTACCGGCTCCAGATCAAGGGTGACAACTACGGCATGGGCGTGGCCGCGGCCACGTACATCGTCGAGCAGCTCAAGGCCAAGGGCGTGAGCAACCCGATCATCGGCGAGATCCCCGGCATCGACTCGCTGGAGCTGACCCAGGAGCGGTCGAAGGGCTTCGCCGACACCCTCGCGGCGAACGGTCTGCGGGTGGCCAACCGCCGACCGGCCGAGTTCACCGCCGACTCCGGCCAGCAGGCCGCGACCGGGCTGTTCCAGGCACTGCCGAAGATGGACGCCCTCTGGAACCACGACGACGACCAGGGCATCGGCGTCCTCGCGGCGGTCAACCAGGCCAACCGCAAGGAGTTCTTCATGGTCGGCGGCGCCGGCTCGAAGAAGGCGATGGAGGACATCCAGTCCGACAACACGGTGCTCAAGGCGACCGTCACCTACAGCCCGTCGATGGCCTCCTCGGCCATCTCGCTGGCCCGCCTGATCGGCCAGGGCAAGGGCATGTCCGACCTGGTGGAACTCCAGGTGCCCAAGGAGATCGTGCTCGCCTCCGAGACGATCACCAAGGAGAACGCGGGCAACTACCTCAAGCTCGGGTTCTGACACACGGGGGGAGACCCACCTTGTCCACACAGCACAGTGAACTGCGGGTCGGCATGGTCGGCTACGAGTTCATGGGCGCCGCGCACTCGCAGGCGTGGCGGACCGTGAACCGGGTGTTCGAGCTGCCGGCACGGGTCCGGATGGCGACGATCTGCGGCCGGGACGCCGGGAAGGTCGCCGCGGCGGCCGACCGGCTCGGCTGGGACGCGTACCGCACCGACTGGCGCGAGCTGGTCGCCTCGGCCGACATCGACGTGGTCGACATCTGCACGCCCGGGGACAGCCACGCCGAGATCGCGCTCGCCGCGCTCGCCGCCGGCAAGCACGTCATCTGCGAGAAGCCGCTGGCCAACACGGTGGCCGAGGCCCGGGAGATGACCGCAGCCGCGGCCACCGCCCAGGCCGCGGGGGTACGGTCGATGTGCGGGTTCAACTACCGCCGGGTGCCCGCGGTCGCCCTGATGCGGCAGCTCGTCGCCGAGGGCCGGCTCGGGGTGCTGCGGCACGTCCGGGCGGCGTACCTCCAGGACTGGATCGTCGACCCGCAGTTCCCACTGGTGTGGCGGTTGCAGAAGGACAGGGCGGGCTCCGGCGCGCTCGGTGACATCGGCGCGCACATCATCGACCTGACCCAGTACGTCACGGGCCAGCGGATCACCGGGGTCAGTGCGGTGACCGAGACGTTCGTCAAGGAACGGCCGTTGCCGGGCGGGTCGAGCGGCCTGGCCGCGCAGGCCGACGGCAACGGCCGGGCCACCGGTGCGGTCACCGTCGACGACGCGGCGGTCTTCGTCGCCCGGCTGGACGACGGGGCGCTGGCCACGTACGAGGCGAGCCGGTTCGCCACCGGTCGCAAGAACGCCCTCCGGGTGGAGATCAACGGGTCCCTCGGGACCGTGGCCTTCGACCTGGAACGCCTCAACGAACTGGAGTTCTACGACGCCACCCGGCCCACGGCCGAGCAGGGCTTCACCCGCATCCTGGTGACCGAGGCGGAGCATCCGTACCTGTCGGCCTGGTGGCCGCCGGGGCACATCATCGGCTACGAGCACTCCTTCACCCACCAGATGCGCGACTTCGTCGAGGCGGTCGCGACCGGCGCCGACCCGACGCCCTCCTTCGCCGACGCGTTGCAGGTCCAGCTGGTGCTGGACGCGGTGACCCGCTCGGCGGAGCTGGGCTCCCGGTGGACGGAGGTGGAGCCCGCGCTCGCCGCGATCGCCGTCTGACCAGGCCACCTCCGGCGCCGACCGGCGAGGACCCGACCGCGGTTGCGCCCCGCGGACGGGGACGGGATCGGCACCGGAGGGCGTGCCGCCCCGGCCACCACGGCCGGCGGTGCACGCGTACGACGGTCGTCCGGTGCGACCGGACCGGGATTCCCCGGCCGCACCGGAGGACCGCCACCACCGTCCCGGCGACCCGCAGCAGGCCCGGCCACCACCGGTCGGGCCCGGGCCGCCACCACCACACGTCCGGTCGCGGGGCGCGCCGCCGCCCGTCGACCGGATACGGGGGAGGCAGGGCCGAGACGCCGACCGACCCTGCCTGCCAGCCCCGTCCGCACGCCGTGCGGGGTACCGGGTCCGGCGTCGCGCCGCCGACGTCGCCGCCGCGGCCCGGCCCGCCCCGGACGTCCGGGCGGACGGGGCCCCGGCGGACCGGTGTCTTTCCACCGCACGATCTGATATTGATTCTGCTAAATGCAAGGGCGGTTCCTCCGGACGGAAGGAGCACCATGCGTACGGGTGTCTGGCTGGTGGGGGCGCGCGGTTCGGTCGCGACCACCAGCATCGTCGGCGGTCTCGCCCTGCGGGCCGGGCTCACCGCGCCGACCGGTTGCGTCACCGAGCTGCCCGCGCTGCGCGGGCCGGCCCTGCCCACCTTCGCCGACCTGTTCTTCGGCGGCCACGACCTGGCCACCACCCCGCTGACCAAGCGGGCCGAGACGCTCGCCGACGCGGGCGTGCTGCCCGGCCGGCTGGCCGCCACCCTCGCCGCCGAGCTGACCGCCGTCGAGGAGGACCTGCGACCCGCCCCCACCGGCGGCACCCAGGCCGACCGGGCCGCCGCCGTCGTCGCCGACCTCACCGCGTTCCGCCAACGGCACCGGCTGGACCGGGTGGTGGTGGTCGACGTCTCCGCCACCGAACCGGCCGCCCGGCCGCACCCCGGGCACGCCGACCCGGCCGCCCTGCGGGCCGCGCTCGCCGGCCCCGACGAGGTGCTGCCGCCCAGCTCGCTCTACGCGTACGCCGCCGTCGAGGCCGGCTGCCCGTACGTCGACTTCACCCCGTCCACCGGGCTGCGGCTGCCGGCGCTGGCCGAGCTGGCCGTCGCGCGCGGCCTGCCGTACGCCGGGCACGACGGCAAGACCGGGGAGACGCTGGTCAAGTCGGTGCTCGCGCCGATGTTCGCGATGCGGCACCTGGCCGTGCGCTCCTGGTCCGGGGTCAACCTGCTCGGCGGCGGCGACGGCGCCACCCTCGCCGACCCGGCCGCCAATGCCGCCAAGGTGAGCAGCAAGCAGCGCGTCCTCGGCGAGACCCTCGGCTACCTGCCGCAGGGCGGCACCCGCATCGAGTACGTCGAGGAGCTGGGCGACTTCAAGACCGCCTGGGACCTGATCACCTTCACCGGTTTCCTCGGCACCGGCATGCGGATGGAGTTCAGCTGGCACGGCTGCGACTCCGCGCTCGCCGCCCCGCTCGTGCTCGACCTGGCCCGGCTGACCGCCGCCGCGCACGCCGCCGGCCGGGTCGGCCCCCTGACCGACCTGGCGTTCTTCTTCAAGGACCCGCTCGGCTCACCCACCCACTCGCTGGCCGAGCAGTGGCAGCGGCTGGTCGAGTTCACCGGACGGCTGCACGCCGAGGCGACGGCATGAGCGAGCGCAGCGAGCGACTCATTCAGCGCAGCGCGGTGGAGCCTCATGGCGTGGCCGACCGAAGGGAGGCGACGGCATGAGCACGCTGGGTGACCTGGCCGAGCTGGTCCGGGCGCCGGCCGCGCTCTCCGTACCGGGCGACGTGGTCGCCGGCGCCGCCGCGGCCGGGGCGCTCGGTCCGCGTACCGCCGGGCTGGCCGGCGCGTCGGTGCTGCTCTACTGGGCCGGGATGGCCGCCAACGACTGGGCCGACCGCCGGCTGGACGCCGTCGAACGCCCCGAGCGGCCGATCCCCAGCGGCCGGGTGTCGCCCGCCGCCGCGCTCGGTCTCGCCGCCGGCCTCACCGCCGCCGGCCTGGGCCTGGCCGCCGTCACGGGCGGCCGGCGGGCCGCCGCCGTCGCGATCCCGCTCGCCGCGACGATCTGGGGGTACGACCTGGCGGCGAAGAACACCGCCGCCGGCCCGGCCGTGATGGCCGCCTGCCGGGGGCTGGACGTGCTGCTCGGCGCCACCGGCGGGCGGCCGGTCCGGGCGCTGCCGGCGGCGCTCACCGTCGCCGCGCACACCGTCACCGTCACCGTGCTCTCCCGGCGCGAGGTGGCCGGCGCGGACACCGCGCTGCCGCTGCGCACCCTCGCCGGCACCGCCCTGGTCGCGCTCGCCGCCGCCCGCCGGTCCGCGACCCCCATCACCCGCCCCGACTCCGCGCTGCCCGTCGCGCTGGCCGGCTGGTACGCCGCCCGGTACGGCGGGGCGCAGGCCCGGGTGGCGGCCGACCCGTCCGCCGGTCGGGTGGGCGCCGCGGTCGGCGCCGGGATCACCGGGCTGCCGGCGTTGCAGGGCGCGCTCACCGCCCGGGCCGGTGCCGGACTGCTCGGCCTGGCGGTGGCGGCCGCCGCGCCGCTGGGCCGCCGACTGGCCCGCAGGGTCTCCCCGACATGACCACCCCGCCGCCCCACCCGCCGGCGCCGCCGCCGCGGCCGACCCCCGAACCGGTCGGCCGGGAGCACCGGGCCGGGGCGGGGCCGCGGTTCGGCTACGGCACCAACGGCTTCGCCAACCACCGGCTGGACGACGCCCTCGCGGTCATCGCCGAGCTGGGCTACCAGGGCGTCGCGCTCACCCTCGACCACGACCACCTCGATCCGTTCGCGCCCGGGCTGGCCCGCCGGGTCGACGAGGTGGCCCGCCGGCTGGACTCGCTCGGCCTCGCCGTGGTCGTCGAGACCGGGGCCCGCTACCTGCTCGACCCCTGGCACAAGCACGCGCCGACGCTGCTGCACGACGAGCCGGCCCGCCGGATCGACTTCCTGACCCGGGCGGTCCGGATCGGCGCCGACCTCGGCGCGGAGGCGGTCTCCTTCTGGGCCGGCGTACGCCCCGACGCCGTACCGCCGGCCGTCGCCTGGGACCGGCTGGTCGCCGGCTGCGCCACGGTGCTCGACGCCGCGGACCGCGCCGGGGTGACCCTCGGCTTCGAGCCGGAACCCGGGATGCTCGTCGAGGACATCGCCGGCTGGCGGCGGCTCCGCCACGCCCTCGGCGATCCGACGCGCTTCGGCAGCACCCTCGACATCGGACACTGCCGCTGCCTGGAGCCGCGCCCGGTGCCCGAGTGCGTCCACCAGGTGGCCGCGCACCTGGTCAACGTGCAGATCGACGACATGCGCCGGGGCGTGCACGAACACCTGGAGTTCGGCACCGGTGAGATCGACTTCCCGCCGGTGCTGCGCGCCCTCGCCGACGCCGGCTACCGGGGGCTGGTGGCGGTGGAGCTGCCCCGGCACTCGCACGCCGCGCCCACCGTCGCCGCCCGGTCGCTGGACTTCCTGCGCGCCGCCGCCGAGGTGGCCTAGACACCGACCAGCACGAGGGAGGAGAGACGGATGACACCGGATCGACTGCGGACCGCGCTCGAGGGCGTACCCGATCCCGACTGGCTGGCGGCGGCGCTGCGCCGCGTCGCGGCCGAACCCGCGACGATCGCGCGGTTCTTCCCGGCCGCCGGCCGGCACTGCGGTCGGGGTGACCTGGCCGGCGTGCCCGGCTGGACCGCCGACGAGGCGGCCCGGGCGCTGCTGCTCACCGCGCTGCCCGCCGACCACGCCACGCACGCCGAGGCGCTGTACCGGCACGGCGACGCCGCCGAGAAGCGGGCCGTGCTCAAGGCCCTGCCGCTGCTGCCCGTCGGCGCGGCCGGGGTGCCGCTGCTGCACGACGCGATCCGCACCAACGACACCCGGCTGGTGGCCGCCGCCCTCGGCCCGTACGCCCGGCACCTGGACCCGGCGTCCTGGCGGCAGGCGGTGCTCAAGTGCGTCTTCGCCGGCGTGCCGCTCGCCGTCGTGGCCGACCTGGACCGCCGCGCCGACGGCGAGCTGGCCGCGATGCTCGCCGCGCTCGCCGCGGAGCGGCACGCCGCCGGCCGGGAGCTGCCCGCCGACGCCACCGACCTGCTCGACCGGCTCACCATCAGGGAGGCGTGAATGCGCATCTTCGACCCGCACATCCACATGACGTCGCGGACCACCGACGACTACGAGCGGATGGCCGCCGCCGGGGTCCGCGCGGTGGTGGAGCCGGCGTTCTGGCTGGGGCAGCCCCGCACCAGCCCCGCCTCCTTCGCCGACTACTTCGACTCGCTGATCGGGTGGGAGCCGTTCCGGGCCGGGCAGTTCGGCGTCCGGCACCATGCCACCGTCGCGCTCAACCCGAAGGAGGCCAACGACCCGCGCTGCCGGCCGGTGCTCGACCTGCTCCCGCGCTACCTGGAGAAGGACACCGTGGTGGCGGTCGGCGAGATCGGGTACGACTCGATGACCCCGCAGGAGGACGAGGCGTTCGCCGCCCAGCTCGCCCTGGCCGTGGCGCACGACCTGCCGGCGCTGGTGCACACCCCGCACCGGGACAAGGCCCGGGGCGTCGAGCGGAGCCTCGCGGTGGTCGCCGAGTCCGGTATCGACCCCGGCCGGGTGGTGCTGGACCACCTCAACGAGGTCACCGTCAAACTGGTCCGGGACACCGGCTGCTGGCTGGGCTTCTCCATCTACCCGGACACCAAGATGTCCCCGCCTCGGATGGTGGAGCTGCTGCGCACGTACGGGCCGCAGCGGGTGCTGGTCAATTCCGCCGCCGACTGGGGGCGCTCGGACCCGCTGCTGACCCGGGCCACCGGCGAGGCGATGCTGCTGGCCGGGTTCACCGACGACGACGTCGACCGGGTGCTCTGGCGTAACCCGGTGGAGTTCTACGGGCAGTCCGGCCGGCTCGACCTGACCGACCTGGACGCCGTGCCGGCCGGGACCTTCGCCGGGAACTCGATCCTGCGCGGCGGCGACTGATGCGGCTGCGGCACGCCGACGGCAGCACCGTCCACCTCGGCTACTGCACCAACGTGCACCCCGCCGAGGACGCCGCCGGCATTCTCGCCCAACTGGGGACCCACGCCGAGCCGGTGCGCGAGGCGCTCGGCGCCGACCTGCTCGGGCTCGGCCTCTGGCTCGCCGCGCCGGTCGCCGCCGAACTGGCCGCCGACCCGGCCGCCCGGCGCCGGCTGCGCGCCGAGCTGACCCGTCGCGGGCTGGAGGTGGTCACCCTCAACGGCTTCCCGTACGCGGCCTTCCAGGCACCCGTGGTCAAGGGCGCGGTCTACCGTCCGGACTGGACCACCGACGCCCGGCTGCGCTACACCCTCGACCTGGCCCGGGTCCTGGCCGACCTGCTCCCCGACGACGCGGCCCGGGGCTCGGTCTCCACCCTGCCGCTGGCCTGGCGGCAGCCCTGGGACGCCGCCCGCGCCGACGCCGCCCGCCGCCGGCTGGACGACCTCGCGGCCGGGCTCGCCGCGATCGAACGGGACACCGGCCGCCCGGTGCGGGTCGGCTTCGAGCCGGAGCCGGGCTGCGTGGTCGAGCGCACCGGGCAGGCGGTCACCGCGCTGGCCGGCGTGGACACCGACCGGCTCGGCGTCTGCCTGGACCTGGCGCACCTCGCCTGCGCCTGGGAGGAGCCGGCCGAGGCGCTGGGCCGGCTGCGCGCCGCCGGGCTCCCGGTGGTCAAGGTGCAGGTCTCCGCCGCCCTGGAGGCCGCCCACCCGCCCACCGCCGCCGACGCGCTGGCGCGCTGGGTGGAGCCCCGCTTCCTGCACCAGACCCGGGCCGCCGGAACCGCCCACGCCGCCGACCCGGCCGACCCGGCGTACGCCACCGACGACCTGGACGGCGCGCTGGCCGGGCGGCCGCCGGGACCGTGGCGGGTGCACTACCACGTGCCGCTGCACGCCCCGCCCGAGGAACCGCTGACCTCGACCGTGCCGGTGCTGCGCACCGCGCTGGCCGAGCTGTTCGCCGGTCCCGCCGCCGGCTGCGACCACCTCGACGTCGAGACGTACACGTGGGGGGTGCTGCCGGCGGCGCGCCGGCCGCGCACCGACGCGGAGCTGGCCGCCGGCATCGCCGCCGAGCTGGCCTTCGCCCGCGACGAGCTGGTCGCGCTCGGCCTGACACCGGCGGGGGAGTCCCGTCCCGACGACCGGAGGGGTACGACGATGAGCGAACGAGTGACCGACCGACATTCCGGGGTGCCGGCATGAGCCGTCGACTGGTGGTGCTGGACGTGGTCGGGTTGACCCCGCGGCTGCTGGCGCACATGCCCCGGCTGCGCGCGGTCGCCGACGAGGGGTTCGCCGCCGGCCTCGGCACGGTGCTGCCCGCGGTGACCTGCTCGGCGCAGGCGACCCTGCTCACCGGGGAGCCGCCCGCCGGGCACGGGATCGTGGGCAACGGCTGGTACTTCCGCGACCTCGGCGAGGTGCTGCTGTGGCGGCAGCACCACGCCCTGGTCGGCGGGGAGAAGCTCTGGCAGGCCGCCCGCCGGGCCGAACCGGGCTACACGGTGGCCAACGTCTGCTGGTGGTACGCGATGGGCGCGGACGTGAACTGGACGGTCACCCCCCGCCCGGTCTACCACGCCGACGGTCGCAAGGAGCCGGACTGCTGGACGGACCCGCCGGAGCTGCACGACACGCTCACCGACGCGCTGGGCACCTTCCCGCTCTTCACCTACTGGGGGCCCGGCGCCGGGCTGCCCTCCTCCGCGTGGATCTGCCGGGCCGCCGAGCGGATCCTCGCCGACCACGCCCCGGACCTCACCCTGGTCTACGTCCCGCACCTCGACTACGACCTGCAACGCTTCGGTCCGTCCTCGCCGCGGGCCGCCGCCGCGGCGGCGGAGCTGGACGCGGTGCTGGGCCCGCTGCTGGACGCCGCCCGTGCGCGGGACGCGACCGTGGTGGCGCTGTCGGAGTACGGCATCACCGACGTCTCCCGCCCGGTGGACGTCAACCGGATGCTGCGCGCCGAGGGGCTGCTGCGGGTCTACACCCAGGCCGGGATGGAGTACCTGGACCCGTGGACGTCGCGGGCCTTCGCTGTGGCGGACCACCAGGTGGCCCACGTCTACGTCCGCGACCCGGCCGACGTGCCGGCGGTGGCGAAGCTCTGCGCCGGCCTGCCCGGGGTGGCCGAGGTGCTCGACGCCGACGGCAAGGCGGCGGCCGGGCTGGACCATCCGCGCGCCGGCGAGCTGGTGCTGGTGGCCGAGCCGGACGCCTGGTTCACGTACTACTACTGGCTCGACGACGCCCGCGCCCCGGACTTCGCCCGGCTCGTCGAGATCCACCGCAAACCCGGGTACGACCCGGCGGAGCTCTTCTTCGACCCGGCCGCGCCGGGGGCGGCGAAGCGCCGGGCGGCGGTCGCGCTGGCCCGCAAGAAGCTGGGCATGCGGTACCTGATGAGGGTGGTCGGCCTCGACGCCGGGGCGCGGGCGGTCCGGGGCTCGCACGGTCGGCTTCCCGCCGACCCGGCGGACGCCCCGGTGCTGCTCTGCTCCGACCCGGCCGCCGCCCGGGACCGGCTCGCGGCCACCGAGGTGAAGGCGCTGTTGCTGGAGCTGGCCGGGCTGGCCCCGCCGTCCGCCCCGGGCGGCGCGGCGCCGGTGCCGTCCCCGGCCCGTGCGGCGCCGGTGCCGTCCCCGGCCGCCGTGGCGTCGTCGGGCGGGCGACCGCCCGGTCCGGCCGGACCGCCGTCGGGACCGGGGGAGCGGCGGTGACCGTCACCGCGCCCCCGACCGACACCAGCGGGCTGCGGGCGCGCTTCGACGCCGAACTGGTGGCCTTCCTGGACCGGCAGGGGCCGGACTGGCCGGACGGCGCGCCGCGCGGCATCTTCGCCGCCCTGCACCGCTTCGTGCTGGCCGGCGGCAAGCGGTTGCGCCCGCTGTTCTGCTACTGGGGCTGGCGCGGCGCCGGCGGCGGGGACGACCGGCCGATCGTGGTCGCCGCGGCGGCGCTGGAGCTGTTCCACGCGTTCGCCCTGATCCACGACGACATCCTCGACGGCAGCGACCGCCGCCGGGGCGCGCCGTCGGTGCACCGGCTCTTCGCCGACCTGCACACCCGGTCCGCCTGGCGCGGCGACCCGGAGGCGTACGGGCGTAACACCGCGCTGCTCTGCGGGGACCTCTGCGCCGCCTGGTCGGACCAGATGTTCCACGAGTGCGGGTTGAGCACCGCGCAGGTCTGCCGGGGGTACCCGGTCTTCGCCCGGATGCGCACCGAGGTGATCGCGGGGGAGTACCTGGACCTGGTCTCCGGCGTCGGCGACGGCTCGGTGGCCAGCGCGCTCACCGTGATCCGGATGAAGGCCGCCCGGTACACGGTCACCCGCCCGTTGCAGATCGGCGCGGCGCTGGCCGGCGCCGAGCCGGAGCTGGTGGCCGCGCTCACCGATTTCGGCGACCCGCTCGGCGACGCGTTCCAGCTCCGCGACGACGTGCTCGGCGTCTTCGGTGACCCGGCGGTGACCGGCAAGTCCGTCCTGGACGACCTGCGCGAGGGCAAGCCGACGGTGATGATGGCGCTGGCCCGCGACGCCGCCGACCGGGCGCAGAGCGCCCGGCTGCGCGACCTGTTCGGCAATCCCGACCTGGACGCCGACGGCGCGGCCGAGCTGCGCGCGATCATCGAGGCGACCGGGGCCCGGGAGCAGATCGAGCGGCTGATCCTGCTGCGCGCGGACGCCGCCCGGGCGGCGCTGGACCGGCTGCCACTGGCGGAGCCGGCGCTGGCGGCGCTGGCCGCGCTGGGCGACCAGGCGGTGCACCGCCGGAGCTGACGCCGGCAGCGCGCCACGGGCCCGCCGGGCCCTTTCCTCGCCGCGCCCGCGAGCTTTCAGCCAATTGGACAAAAGTTCGCTTCCACGGGGCAGAAGGTATGGACAGACAAATTCACAAGCCTTAATGTTCGTGGCATCACGAACATGTTTCGTCGAGGTGAACCGGCGGCGCGGTAACCCATCGACTGGTGGCCCCCGGGCGCGCGGTCCCCCCGCCCCGACCGGTGGTCACGGCCGCCTCCGGCGCCGCCCGGGCGGCCCTGCCGCATCCCCGTACCCGGCACCGGCGCGACGGCGCGCGCCCCACCCTGGCAGTCACTCGTCAGGAAGGGACAGCACAGAATGTCCATGAAGGACGCACCCACCCACCGCTCCCCACGATGGTCCTCCGCCGCGTCCGCCCTGCTCCTGGTGGCGGCCGTCGGCACCGTCGGCGTCACGGCCGGCCCGACCGCCCTCGGCGGCCCCGCCCCGGCCGCCGCCCACGTCATCAGCGCCACCGACTTCCAGCAGGTCGAGCTGGCCCGCGGTGTCGCCGAGACGGGCGAACCGATGTCCCTGGCCGTGCTGCCGGACCGCTCGGTCCTGCACACCGCCCGCAACGGCACCCTCCGGCGCACCGACGCCAACGGCACCACCTCGGTGATCGGCACCCTGTCGGTCTACACCCACGACGAGGAGGGGTTGCAGGGCGTCGGCGTCGACCCGAACTTCGCCACCAACCGGCACATCTACCTCTACTACGCCCCGCCGCTGTCCACCCCCGCCGGCGACGCGCCGGCCACCGGCAGCGACTTCTCCGCCTGGCAGGGCGTCAACCGGCTGTCCCGGTTCACCCTCAACGCCGACTTCACCGTCAACCAGGCCAGCAAGGTCGACGTGCTGGACGTACCCGCCGACCGGGGGCTCTGCTGCCACGTCGGCGGCGACATCGACTTCGACGCCGCCGGCAACCTCTACCTGTCCACCGGGGACGACACCAACCCGTTCGACTCCGCCGGCTACGCCCCGCTGGACGAGCGGACCAACCGCAACCCCGGGTACGACGCGCAGCGCAGCGCCGGCAACACCAACGACCTGCGCGGCAAGATCCTGCGGATCAAGGTGAACGCCAACGGCTCGTACTCGATCCCGTCCGGCAACCTCTTCCCGGTCGGCACCGCGAAGACCCGGCCCGAGATCTACGCGATGGGCTTCCGCAACCCGTTCCGGATGAGCGTCGACAAGGCCACCGGCATCGTCTACGTCGGCGACTACGGCCCCGACGCCGGCACCACCTCGGCCACCCGGGGCCCCTCCGGCCAGGTCGAGTTCAACCGGGTCACCGCGCCCGGCAACTACGGCTGGCCGTACTGCACCGGCACCAACACCAGCACCGAGACCTACAACGAGTGGGACTTCGCCACCGGCACCGGCGGCGCCAAGTACAACTGCACCGGCGGCCCCACCAACAACTCGTTCCGCAACACCGGCCAGAGCACACTGCCCGCGGCCAAGCCGGCCTGGATCCGGTACGCCGGCGACGCCGGCAGCCCGCCCGAGTTCGGCGGCGGCTCCGAGTCCCCGATGGCCGGCCCGGTCTACCGCTACAACGCGTCGTCGACGTCGACCACCAAGTTCCCGCAGTCCTTCGACGGGCAGTTCTTCGCCACCGAGTTCGGCCGCGGCTGGATCAAGCCGATCCACGTCAACACCGACGGCTCGCGCGGCACCATCGACAGCTTCCCGTGGACCGGCAAGCAGGTGATGGACTCCGCCTTCGGCCCGGACGGCGCGTACTACGTGCTCGACTACGGCACCGGCTACTTCAACGGCGACGCCAACTCGGCGCTCTACCGCTTCGACCACATCGGCGGCGGCAACCGGGCGCCGACGGCGAAGGCGACCGCGGACAAGACCTCCGGCGCCGCCCCGTTGACCGTCAACTTCTCCTCGGCCGGGTCGTCGGACCCGGAGGGCGGGGCGCTGACGTACGCGTGGAACTTCGGCGACGGCACCACCTCCACCGCCGCCAACCCGTCGAAGACCTACACCGCCAACGGGACGTACACCGCCACGCTGACGGTCAAGGACCCGCAGAACGCCACCGGCAGCGCCAGCGTGGTGATCAGCGTCGGCAACACCGCCCCGACCGTGACGATCAACAGCCCCGGCAACGGCAAGCTCTTCTCCTACGGCGACACGGTGCCCTTCAGCATCACCGTCACCGACCCCGAGGACGGCACGATCGACTGCACCAAGGTCAAGATGACCTACGTGCTCGGCCACGACCAGCACGGCCACCAGATCACCTCGAAGACCGGCTGTTCCGGCTCGATCGCCATCCCGGTCGACGGTGAGCACGACGACGCGGCGAACATCTTCGCCATCTTCGACGCCGAGTACACCGACGCGGGCGGGCTGACGACGCACACCCAGCACACCCTCCAGCCCCGGCACCGGCAGGCCGAGCACTTCAAGACCTCGTCCGGCATCAACACCTTCGACAAGGCGACCGCCGAGGGCGGGAAGACCGTCGGCGACATCAACAACGGGGACTGGATCGCCTTCCAGCCGTACCAGCTGGGCGACGTCACCTCGTTCAACGCCCGGGTCTCCTCGGCCGGCGCGGGCGGCACCCTCCAGGTCCGGGCCGGGTCGGCCACCGGTACGGTGCTCGGCTCCGCGACGGTGCCGGTCACCGGCGCCTGGGACTCCTTCACCACGGTCACCGGCGCGATCTCCGGGGCGCCGGCGGGCACCACGACGCTCTACCTGACCTTCGCCGGGTCGGGCACCGGGGCGCTCTACGACGTCGACGCGTTCACCTTCACCACGGGCGCGACGGTGCGCACCGGGCCGGTGGTCGGGCTCGCCGGCAAGTGCCTGGACGTCCGCAACGCCGCCACCGCCGACGGCACCCAGATCCAGCTCTACACCTGCAACGGCACCACGGCGCAGAGCTGGACGGTGACGCCGAACTCGACGATCAAGGCGCTGGGCAAGTGCCTGGACGTCTCCGGCGGCGGGTCCGCCGACGGCACCAAGATCCAGCTCTGGACCTGCAACGGCAGCGGCGCGCAGAACTGGGCCGCCCAGGCCGACGGCACGGTACGCAACCCGCAGTCCGGCAAGTGCCTCGACGTCTCGGGCAACAACTCCGCCGACAGCACCCCGGTGCACCTGTGGACCTGCACCGGCGCCGCCAACCAGAAGTGGACCCTGCCGTAACCGAGTGAACGCGCGGGGGCCCCGCCCGGCCCGCCGGCCCGCCCGGGGCTCCCGCCCACCGATAGGAGAGCGACATGCGCAGACTCCTGCGTCCCGTCCTCGGCGCGGCCACCGCCGTCCTCGCCGTCCTCGCCTGCACCACCCCCGCCACCCCGGCGTCCGCCGCCGACACCCCGTACGACGTGCTCGTCTTCTCCAAGACCGCCGGGTTCCGGCACGACTCCATCGCCGTCGGCACCCAGGCCATCCGCGACCTCGGCGCGGCCAACAGCTTCACCGTCACCGCCACCGAGGACGCCGCCGCGTTCACCACCGGCAACCTGGCCCAGTACGAGGCGGTGGTCTTCCTCAACACCACCGGCGACGTGCTCAACGCCAACCAGCAGACCGCCTTCGAGTCGTACATCGGCTCCGGGGGCGGGTACGTCGGCGTGCACGCCGCCGCCGACACCGAGTACGGCTGGTCGTTCTACGGCAACCTGGTCGGGGCGTACTTCGCCTCGCACCCGGCCATCCAGCAGGCCAACGTCAAGGTGGAGAACCGGGCGCACCCGGCCAGCGCGCACCTGCCGCAGACCTGGACCCGCACCGACGAGTGGTACAACTACCAGACCAACGCCCGCTCCACCGCCCGGGTGCTGGCCACCCTCGACGAGTCGTCGTACTCCGGTGGCGGGATGGGCGCGGACCATCCGCACTCCTGGTGCAAGACCTACAGCGGCGGCCGGGCCTTCTACACCGGCGGTGGGCACACCCAGGCGTCGTACGCCGAACCGGCGTTCCGGGCCCACCTGCTCGGCGGCATCCGGTACGCGGCCGGCCGTGCCAAGGCCGACTGCCGGCCGGAGACCGGCTACACCACCCTCTACAACGGCTCCACCACCGGCTGGTCGCAGGCCGGGCCGGGCAGCTTCACCAATGCCGACGCCACGCTCACCTCGGTCGGCGGGATGGGGCTCTACTGGTACAGCGCGAAGCAGTTCACCAACTACTCGCTCAAGCTGGACTGGCGGCTCGCCGGCGACGACAACTCCGGGGTCTTCATCGGCTTCCCGCCGTCGACCGATCCCTGGTCCGCGGTCAACAACGGCTACGAGATCCAGATCGACGCCACCGACGCGGCCGACCGCACCACCGGCGCGGTCTACACCTTCAAGTCCGCGGACATCGCCGCCCGGGACGCGGCGCTGAACCCGCCGGGCGAGTGGAACACCTACGAGCTGCTGGTCGAGGGCGAGCGGCTCCAGGTCTTCCTCAACGGCGTGAAGATCAACGACTTCACCAACACCAACCCGGTCCGCTCGCTCGCCGGGCACATCGGCCTGCAGAACCACGGCACCGGCGACGACGCCTCGTTCCGCAACATCCGGATCAAGGAACTCGGCTCCACCCCGGGCGGTAACACCACCGTCCAGGCCGAGGCGTTCAGCTCGGCCAGCGGGGTCACCCCGTTCACCAAGGCCGGCGCGAACGGCGGGCAGACCCTCGGCTACATCGACCCGGGCGACTGGTCGGCGTACAACGGGCTGGACCTGACCGGGGTGACGTCGTTCAAGGCGCGGGTCGTCTCCGGCGGGCCCGGCGGCACCATCCAGGTGCGTACCGGATCGACCACCGGCACCGTCCTCGGCTCGGTCGCGGTGCCCAACACCGGCAGCTGGACGACGTACGCCGACGTCACCACCGCCCTGACCGGGGTGCCGTCCGGCACCCAGAACCTGTACCTGACCTACACCGGCACCGGCACCGGCCTCTTCGACGTCGACGACTTCACCCTGATCCGGGGCGGTGGCGGCGGCACCGGCGGCACCGGACCGATCAAGGGCCTCGCCGGCAAGTGCCTGGACGTCCGTAGCAGCGGCACCGCCGACGGCACGCAGATCCAGCTCTACACCTGCAACGGCAGCGGGGCGCAGACCTGGACGGTGACGCCGAACTCGACGATCAAGGCGCTGGGCAAGTGCCTGGACGTCTCCGGCGGCGGCTCGGCCGACGGCACCAAGATCCAGCTCTGGACCTGCAACGGCAGCGGCGCGCAGAACTGGTCGGCCCAGGCCGACGGGTCGCTGCGCAACCCGCAGTCCGGCAAGTGCCTGGACGTGGCCGGCAACAACTCCGCCGACAGCACCCCGGTCCAGCTCTGGACCTGCAACGGCGCGGCCAACCAGAAGTGGACCTTGCCCTGACCCACCGACCGGGTCGTCCACCATGTCGATCCGGTGCACGTGACGCCGCCGGGGTGCCCACGCACCCCGGCGGTGCCGCGTCCGGGGCCGGGCGGCTGCCGTACCTTGACCGCATGGGACGGCTCGCGGAGTGGCGCCGGATCGCGCGGGCGCACCCGGCGGTCGTCGACGCGCTGCTGGCCGCCGCGCTCTTCCTGGCCGGCCTGCTGCCGGTGAACCCGCCCGGCGGGCCGCCCGGGGCGCCGCTCAGCCTCGCCGCCGTGCTGCTCGCCGCCATCGGCTCCGGAGCGCTGGCGGTGCGCCGCCGCCACCCGCTGCCGGTGCTCGCCCTGACCACCGTCAGCGTGGTGCTCGCGCAGCTCGCCGGGGTCGCCCGGGGGCCCATGGTGCTCACCGTGGCGATCGCCGCGTACACCGTCGCCACCCGCGCCGACCGGCGGACCGCCGCCGTGGCCGGCCTGGTCGGCGCCCTGGCCGTCGGCGCGGCGGCGGTCGCCACGCTCGGCGTGGTCGGGCCGGACCCGGCGGTGGTGGTGCTGCTGCTCTGGTTCGGCGTCGCGGTGGCCGTCGGCGACGCGGTGCGCAGCCGGCGGGCGTACGTGGCGGTGCGGGAGGAAAGGGACCGGCGCGCCGAGCGGACCTTGCGGCCGGAGGAGGAGACCGGCACGCCCACCGAGCCGGCCCCCAGCCTGAACCGGCTGGACGCGCTGGTGGAGGGGTTCCGCACCGGCGAGCCGGTGCGCTGGAGCGTGGCCGGCCAGCCCCGCCCGCTGCCCACCGAGGTGGACGTCGCGGCGTACCGGATCATCCAGGAGTCGCTGACCAACGCTCACCGGCACGCGCCGGGCGCGGCGGTGGCGGTCCGGCTGCGCTACGACCCCGCGGGCGTCGCCATCGAGGTACGCGACGCCGGCGCCGAGACAGCCCCGTCGCCGGGGCCGAGCGCCGGGCTCGGCCTGCGCGGCCTGCGCGAGCGGGCCGAGGCGGTCGGCGGCACCTTCACCGCCGGCCCCCGCCCGGACGGCGGCTGGTCGGTGCGCGCCGAGCTGCCCGCCGCCGAGGAGCAGGCCGACTGACCGTCCGCGGGTCCTGACGGGGCCCTTCCCAGCCGGTCCCGGCGGTCCTAGAGTGAGGGCGGCGACCGCGAGGTGGCCGGTGACCCGGCGGGAGGCGCAACCCGTCGGGCCCAGGTGTGTGCCGCACCCACCGGCGATCCGTGACGCCTCCGCACCGGTGGCCCCTCGCCCCGCCCCGCCCACGCTGAGGAATCCCCATCACGACAGGGGAGACAACGACGATGGCGCGACCGATCACGCTCTTCACCGGCCAGTGGGCCGATCTTCCGTTCGACGAGGTCTGCCGGCTCGCCTCCGAGTGGGGCTACGACGGGCTGGAGATCGCCTGCTGGGGTGACCACTTCGAGGTCGACAAGGCCCTCGCCGACGACTCGTACGTCGAGCGCAAGAAGGAGACCCTCGCCAAGCACCACCTCAGCGTCCACGCCATCTCCAACCACCTCGTCGGGCAGGCGGTCTGCGACCACCCGATCGACGAGCGGCACCAGGGCATCCTGCCCGCCCGGATCTGGGGCGACGGCGAACCCGAGGGGGTACGCCGGCGCGCCGCCGAGGAGATGAAGGACACCGCCCGCGCGGCGGCGAAGCTCGGGGTGAAGACGGTGGTCGGGTTCACCGGCTCGTCCATCTGGCACACCCTGGCGATGTTCCCGCCGGTGCCGCCGGAGATGATCGAGCGCGGCTACCGGGACTTCGCCGACCGGTGGAACCCGATCCTCGACGTCTTCGACTCCGTCGGGGTCCGCTTCGCCCACGAGGTGCACCCGAGCGAGATCGCCTACGACTACTGGACGACGCGGCGGGCGCTCGCCGCGATCGGCCACCGGCCGGCGTTCGGGCTCAACTGGGACCCGTCGCACTTCGTCTGGCAGGAGCTGGACCCGGTGAACTTCATCCTCGAGTTCGCCGACCGGATCTACCACGTGGACTGCAAGGACGCGAAGGTGCGTACCGGCGACGGGCGGCGCGGCCGGCTCTCGTCCCACCTGCCCTGGGCCGATCTGCGCCGGGGCTGGGACTTCGTCTCCACCGGCCACGGCGACGTGCCCTGGGAGGACTGCTTCCGGGCGCTCAACGCGATCGGCTACGACGGGCCGATCTCCATCGAGTGGGAGGACGCCGGAATGGACCGGCTGGTCGGCGCGCCGGAGGCGTTGCAGTTCGTCCGCCGGCTCGCCTTCGACGCCCCCGCGGCGGCGTTCGACGCCGCGTTCAGCAGCAAGGACTGACCGGCCCTGGCCCGACCGGCCGCCTTCCTGGCCGCATGGTGCGGCGGGAGGCGGTCGGCCAGGCTGCCCCGGCGAGGCCGGTCAGTCCGTGGCGAAGGCCTGTTCGCTGATCAACCGGGCCGCGCCCACCATGCCGGCCCGCTCGCCGAGGTCGGACAGGACGATCGGCATCGTGCCGGTGGTCAGCGGCGCCGACCGGCGGTAGACCACGGCCCGGATCTCGGCCAGCAGGGTGTGCCCGAGACCGTCCGGGGCGCCGCCGATGATCACGATGCCGGGGTTGACGAAGCTCACCAGCCCGACCAGCACCTGGCCCAGCCGGCGGGCGGCGTCCCGCACGACGGCCTGCACCGCCGGGTCGCCTCCGGCCGCCGCCCCGGCGACGTCCGCCATGGTCAGGGTGCCGATGGTGGCCAGCCGGTCGGCCAGGGCGGGGGAGCGGCCCGACCGCGCCGCGTCCAGCGCCGCGCCGACCAGCCCGGCCTCGCCGCAGTACGCCTCCAGGCACCCCGCCTCGCCGCAGGCGCAGCCCGGGCCGTCGTCGGCGAGCCGCAGGTGGGCGATGTCGCCGGCGCCGCTCGTCGCGCCCCGGTGCGGCGCGCCCCGCAGCACCAGGCCGCAACCGATCGCGCTGCCGAGCTTGACGTACAGGAAGTCGTCGAAGGTGCGGCCGATCCCGGCGTGCTGCTCGCCGAGCGCCATCACGTTGGCGTCGTTGTCGACCAGCGTCGGGCAGCCCAGCTCGGCGCCGAGGGCGTCCCGCACCGGAAACCCGTGCCAGCCGGGCAGGGCGCCGGGGGCGATCGGGGTGCCCGCCCGGAAGGCGACCGGCCCCGGCAGCCCGACGCCGACGCCGGTGAGCTGGGCCAGGCCCAGTTCGGCCCGGAGCTTGCCGACGAGTTCCGCGGCCCGGGCGACCACCGGCCCCGGACCGGACCGGACGTCTGCCGGCTCGCGGAGCTCGGCCAGCACGTTCAGCTCGCCGTCGGTGACGGCGACGGTGAGCCGGTCCGTGCCGATCACGACGCCGGCGAAGCGGACCGTGCCGGCGACGCGGAGCAGTGACGACCGCCGGCCGCCGCGGGAGGCCGCCGGCCCGGCGGTCTCGACCAGGCCCAGCTCCACGAGGCGGTCCACCTCCGCGATCAGCCGCGACCGGGACAGGCCCACCGCGTCGCCCAGCTCCACCCGCGACCGCGGGCCGTCGTCGCGCAGCATCCGCAGCAGTCGTGCCTGGTACGCGTTCTCCGGTCGGACGGGAACCATCGCCACCACCTCCGGCCGGAGTCTTCCACGGCGGTGTTACGCCTGATGGCGCGAGTGGCCGCACCCGGTACGCCGCCCGGGTGCGGCCACTCGATCCATGGTCGGGTCCGTCAGCCCCGCAGACCCGACATGTGCTGGTAGCTCACCTCGGCGTAGCGCAGCGAGCGGCCCGGGTCGGCGCTGCCGCCCGGCGCGTTGTCCTGCTCCCACATCGGGTTGTGGTAGCCCTTGGCACCCATGTTGGCGAAGAAGGTGCCGTAGTCGATGTCGCCCTGGCCGAGCGGCACCATGTCGTACCCGGCGCTGCTGGCCGGGTTGAACGCGCCGTCCTTGGCGTGGAACAGCGGGAACCGGATCGGCTGGGCCGCCACCGTGGCCAGCGGGTCGAAGACGTCGGTCTGCGTCACCCCGTCCGGGTCGGTGTAGCTGCGGAACCGGTGCTGGGCCACGTGCGCCCAGTAGATGTCCATCTCGAACCAGACGTACTCCGGGTCGGTGAGCCCGATGAAGTACTCCAGCTTCCGGACACCCGAGGACCGGGTGGGCCGGCCCAGCGCGTCCAGCGGCCCGCTGTCGAGCAGGAAGTTGTACGCCGCGTCGTGGTTGTGCGTGTAGAGCTTGAGCCCACGGGCGGCGGCCAACTGGCCGAGGGTGTTCCACCGGTCCGCCGCCGCGTCCCAGTCGGCCTTGTAGTTGCTGCCGGTCGGGTCGTTGCCGGTGCCGATGTGGGTCATTCCCAGCGTCTCGGCGATGTCGAGCTGCTGCTCGAACGCGGCGAGGGTGGTCGGGTTGATGGTGCTCGGGATGGAGGCGTGCGAGCCGTTGGCGCGCAGCCCGTTGTCGTCGAGGATCTTGCGGATCTCGGCGGCGGTGATCTGCCGGCCCAGGATCGAGACGTGCTGGTTGTAGCCGGCGAACTCGACCTCCTTGTAGCCGATCTCGGCGAGCCGGGCGAGCACCCTCTCGAAGCCGTACGGCACTCCGGTGGCGTCCGGTGCGGCGCCGATCCGGTCCCGGACGCTGTAGAGGATGATGCCGCGCTTGCCGGTCGGCACGAGCAGTCCGTTGCCGTCGGCTCCGGCGGCGGGCGCCCAGCCGGCGGCCCCGACGGCGGCCGCGCCGGCGACGCCGGCGAAGGCGCCGAGGATCCGACGACGGCTCATTCCGTGCTGGTTGTCGTTCATCTGCTGCTGCCTCTCTCGGTGCGATGACGGGTGATGGTGCCCAGGGCCGCGGACCGCCGGGCGGCGGCCCGCGACCACGGCGGCGCTACGGAGCGACGCCGATGCCCTGGCCGGTGAACTCGACCCAGTTGAGGTTGCCGAAACCGCCGGTCGGGCCGCCGGGAACGGTGTGGAACACGAGGTAGAGCCGGTGCGTGCCGCCCGGGTCGGTGATCGGCACGCCTGTGCTGGTGAAGGCGTTGTTGCCGCTGGTCGCGTTGACCGTGGCGGTGCTCAGCAACGGGCCGGTGGGGGAGTCGAGCCGGAACTCGACGCCGAACCGGGGCTGCCCGGCCGTGGCCGCGCTGCCGCCCGAGGTGCGCAGCGTCACCGACTGCATGTTCTGCAGGTTGACGGTGTTGTTGACCGCGATCCAGTCGCCCGGATCGAGGCTGCCGCGCTGCTGCCCGCCGCCGGTGTCGGCGCTGGTGCCGACGGTGGTGCCCGACTCGTCGGTGGCGAACTCGACCTCCTGCCGCTTCGCCTGGACGATCTGCTGGTCGACGGTGGTCAGCGCCGGTTGGCCGTTGGCGCCGCCGTCGGTGTATGACGCGCTGACCACGCCGTAGATGTAGCCGCCGTGAGACGCGTCGTCCGGATCGGTGGGCAGCACCCCGGAGCAGCCGAACTGGTTGGCCTCGCCGTGGCCGTGCTGGTCGTGGCCGAGGACGAAGGTCACCTCCACCTTGGCGCAGTCGACCGGCCCGTCCTCCGGATCGGTGACCGCCACCGACCAGGGGATGTCGTCGCCCCAGCTGAAGAAGCCGCCTTCGAGCGGGGTGTTGACCGTGACGGTCGGCGCGGTGTTGCCGACGGTGATGGTGGTGTTCGCCGACGCGCTCTTGCCGCTGGAGTCGGTCACCGTCAGCCGGGCGGTGTAGACCCCGTTGGCGGTGTAGGTGTGCGACGGGTTCGGGTCGACCGAGTCGGTGGTGCCGTTGCCGTCGAAGTCCCAGGCGAACGAGATCGAGTCCGCCGGGTCGGGGTCCTTGGAGCCCTCGCTGGAGAAGGCGACGGTCAGCGGCGCGATGCCGTTGGTGGGCGTCGCGGTGAGCACGGCGTTCGGCGCCCGCAGCCCCTTGACGTAGCTGAACTTCAGCATCGCCGCGTCCGGGTTGACGTTGAAGAACCCGTCGCCGTACGTCAGCAGGTAGAAGTTGCCGTCCGCGCCCCACTTCATGTCCATGGGGTTGTCGCAGAGGAATGGCTTGGCCGCCGTGGTGGGTGCCTGACCGCAGTTCAGCACATTGTTGATCTTCAGGATGTCGCCCTTGGCGTCGAGCCGGACCTCCTTGAGGGTGTCCCGGGTGAACTCGCCGAAGAAGACCGCGCCGTCGTAGTACTCGGGGAACTTCGTCTCCGACCTCAGCTCCGGGTCGAAGTCGTAGCGGGCGGCTCCGTGCGGTCCGACACCGCCGGTGCCGAGTTCCGGGAAGAGCACCGGGCAGGTCTGCGTCGGTGTCGACAGGTAGGACTGCGGGCACGGGGTCGGCGCCTGGAACGAGTACCAGAGCTCGGACTTCTCCACCGCCGGCAGGTCGGTCAGGCCGGTGTTGTGCCGCGAGGTGTTCTTCGGCGCCGCGCAGTCGAACGGCGCGACCGGCGAGATCGGACTGGTGGTCCAGTTCATCTCGATGTACGGCAGGTCCGGCTGCACGCACATCGGCCAGCCGTAGTTCGCCGGCTTGTCGATCACCATCATCCGGCCGGTGCCCGCCGGTCCCCGGCCGACCGCGGCCGTCGAGGAGTCGGGGGAGTAGTCGGTGACGTACGCGACGTCGTTCTTGTCCAGGGTGATCCGGAACGGGTTGCGCAGCCCCATCGCGTAGATCTCCGGTCGGGTCTTCTCGGCGCCGGCCGGGAAGAGGTTGCCCGCCGGGACGGTGTACGAGCCGTCCACCCCCACCGCGATGCGCAGCACCTTGCCCCGCAGGTCGTTGGTGTTGGCGGAGCTGCGCCGGGCGTCCACGAAGGGCGCCTGGTAGACGCCGGTGGCGCTGACCGAGTCGTTGTGCGGCGAGAAGCCGCCGGAGCCACCGCCGCCGGCCGGGGTGTCGTCCCCGGTGACCAGCCAGAGGTTGTTCTTGGAGTCGAACGCGATGTCGCCGGCCACGTGGCAGCAGGCGCCCCGGTCCACCGGCACCTGAAGGATCTTCTGCTCGGTGCTCAGGTCCAGCGACGGGGTTTCGCCGTCGACGAACTTGTAGCGGGAGAGCTGGAAGTAGCCCTTCCACCGGTCCCAGGTCGTGGGGTCGGTGCTGGTGGTCGGCGCGCCGCCGGTGGGGGTGTCCAGCGGGGGCGCGTAGTACAGGTAGACCCACTTGTTGGTGGCGAAGTCCCGGTCGATCGCCGGGCCGTACATCCCGTCCTCGCTGTGGGTGTAGACCGGGATCTGGGCCAGCACGATGGTCTGGTTGCTCTCCGGGTCGTGCAGGCGTACGCCGCCGCGGCGGTCGGTCTGGATCACCCGCCCGTCGGGGAGCGTGTCGAAGCCGATCGGCTCGTTGACGTTCGGCTGGGCCCCGATCACCGTCATCTGGTAGTTGGCCAGCACGGTCGCGCCGCAGTCGCCGTCGGTCACGCCGGCCGCCCACTGGATCGCCCCGCCGAGGTGGGCGCGCAGGTCGGTGCTGCCGTAGCTCTCCGGCGTCGCGCCGAGTCCGGTGTAGAAGGAGCGGCCGCCCTGGTAGTCCTTGCACCAGGTGACCGGGTGGTCGAAGCCCATCGACCCGCCGGCGTACGTCTTCTCGTCCACGGTGGCCAGCACGTGCGACACGCCCCGGACGTGGTCGGCGAAGTTGTACCAGCGGTCGCTGTGCGTCCACCGTTCCGGCAGCCGCTCCGAGGCGGGATGCACCCGGTCGGCCACGGTGACGGTGGCCGGGCTCGCCGACGTGGCGGCGCCGGTCGCCCGGGTGCCCAGGACCTTGTCCAGGAAGGACCAGCCGGGCTCGGCCTCGATGGCCGAGTGGACGCCGACGAAGCCGCCGCCGTCGCGGTAGTACTGCTCGAACGCGGCCTGCTGGCCGTCGGTGAGGACGTCGCCGGCGGTGTTCAGGAACACCACGGCGCGGAACTGCTTGAGATGCGGCTCGTCGAACCTGCGGGCGTCGTCGGTCACCTCGACGGTGAACCGCCGGTCGTTGCCGAGCTGCCGGATCGCGTCCACTCCGGCGGCGGTGGCGGCGTGGCTGCCGCCGGCGGACCGGGTGAAGACGAGGACCTTGTAGTCCATGCCGTTGCTGGCCGGCACCGGGGCGGCGAGCGCCGGCGTCGGCTGCGGTGGTGCGGTCGCGACGAGTGTCGCGCCGACGAGGGTGAGAAGGCTGAGGTAGGCGATGGCCCTTCGGCCGGTGGGTCTGCGCATCGAACCTCGCTCTGGTCGGGGCGGGTCCGCCTCAGCGCCGTCGCTGAGGAGGGTCGCTACGAGTACCAAGAGCCTGGCCAGGTTCTACGCAGGACGATATTTGCGCGGAGGACCAAAGAGAAGAGGTTGACGGCAGAAGTTTTCGATGTTTGGTGCGAACTTTTGCTTCAAATCGCCGAAAGTGGCACCGGCTGGGGTGGGGGAGGGTCTGACCTGCCGTGTTTCCGGCCCACACGCCAGCGGGCCGGTCGTCGACGACGACCGGCCCGCGTGGAAGGTGCGGTTAGAGGGTGCTGGCGTTGGTGCCCGTGCCCGACGGCTTGGGCCGCGCGGTGGTGGACGACGAGCTGGGGGAGCTCGACGAGCTGCCCGACTTCGCGCCGATGGTGGCCGGCGTGCCCGCGAACGCGTCGTCCGCCGCGGTCAGCTCCTGCTTGTTGCCGTTGCCGGTGCCCAGCTTCTCACCGAGCTTGGACTGGCCGAGCTTGTCCTTGCCCTCGCTGTAGAGCCGGGTCGCCTGGGCCTGCGCGACACCCGCCGCCTCCTGGACGGTCGGGTGGTCGAGCACCTTACGGCCCCGGACGACCAGCTCCTCGTACTTCTCCCGGCCGGCACGGGCGCCCAGGACGAAGCCCGCAGCCAGCCCGCCAAGGAACATGATCTTTCCGCGCATGGCGGCTCCTTTCGTACCTGACGCTCCGCCGTTCCCGCCCGGAGATCCGGTTGGGTCCGACCATGTCGCGCCCTAGTCCTCTGTCGGCAGCTAACTACCCATCCTGCTCCGCGCTCATGCCTGGTTGTGCCGTGATGACGATTTGTCCGGTTTTATTCCTGCCGTGTCGCGGCCCTCCCCGGCGAGGGCTGTGGAGGTAACCCCCTGGACCAGACCCCCCGGGAATCCTGTACTCTTGTGCCGTCGCCGAGCGCCGGGGAGATCCGGAGCGCGGTGACAAGCAGTCCCCCGTAGCTCAATTGGCAGAGCAGCCGGCTGTTAACCGGCAGGTTTTTGGTTCGAGTCCAAACGGGGGAGCTCCCGCTCCACCCGCGCCCGTCGGCCCCGCCGACGGGCGTTTCTCGTTCCCACCCCCCGGATCACGCCTCGCCCCCGTCCCGGCCGCGACCTCCCCGGTGATCAAGAAGTTTGCGTCACCGACCTGCCGTCCCCAGACGCAAACCTCTTGATCACCGACTCAGACGGATCACGAAGGGCGGGTGTGGGGTCGGCGTGCAGTTCCGGCCCGGCGGGGCGTGCTCGGGCGGCAGGATGGGCGATGTCGGCTTAGTCTTTCGATGCGTCGATTGGTGCGTCGATTCACGGGACGGGTGGAGATGGCCGGAAGACGGGGACCTGCCGCGGCCACGCTGATCGCGGTGCTGGTGGTGCTCGGCTGGCTCGTGGTCGGCGGGATCGCCGGGCCGTACTCCGGGAAACTGGGCGAGGTCGCCACCAACGACAACGCCTCGTTCCTGCCCGCCGACGCCGAGGCGACCCGGGCGCAGAACCTCGCCGGCGGCTTCGTGGAGCGGGAGAGCACCCCGGCGCTGGTGGTCTACGAGCGCGGCTCCGGCATCACCGACGCCGACCGGCAGCGGGCGGCCGCCGACACCGCGCGGTTCGCCCAGCTCCCGGGCGTGCGCGGGCCGCTGCCGCCGCCGGTCCCCAGCCAGGACGGTCAGGCGCTCCAGGTCGTCGTACCGATCGACGAGTCGGAGGGCGAGGAGATCGGCCGGGTGGTCGAGGAACTGCGCGGGATCGCCGGTGGCGACCGGGACGGGCTGACCGTCGACGTCGCCGGACCGGCCGGGCTGCTGGCCGACCTGATCGAGGTGTTCGGCGCCATCGACGGGCCGCTGCTGCTGGTCACCCTGGTCGTGGTGCTGGTGATTCTGCTGATCGTCTACCGCAGCCCGGTGCTCTGGCTCTTTCCGCTGCTCGCGGCCGGGATGTCGTACGCGCTGGCGTCGGTGTTCGTCTACCACCTGGCGAAGAACGACGTGATCAAACTGAACGGGCAGGCGCAGGGCATCCTGACCGTGCTGGTCTTCGGCGCCGGCACCGACTACGCGCTGCTGCTGATCGCCCGCTACCGGGAGGAACTGCACCGGCATGAGCGGCCCTGGGACGCGATGAAGACCGCCTGGCGGGGCGCCGCCCCGGCGATCATCGCCTCCGGCGCCACCGTGATCGTCAGCCTGCTCTGCCTGCTGCTGTCCAGCCTCAACTCCAACCGGGCGCTCGGCCCGGTCGCCGCCGTCGGCATCGCCGCCACGCTGGTCGTGATGCTCACCTTCCTGCCGGCGCTGCTGGTGCTCGGCGGCCGGTGGGCGTTCTGGCCCCGCCGGCCCCGGGCGGACCAGGCCGACCCGCGGGCCGAGCACGGCATCTGGAGCCGGGTCGCCGGCTTCGTCGCCCGGCGCGCCCGCCCGGTCTGGTTGGTGACCGCCGCGGCCCTGGCCCTGCTCACCCTCGGCCTGGCCCAGCTCGGCGTCACCACCCTCGGCCAGTCCGACCTGTTCACCAACCGGACCGACTCGGTCGCCGGCCAGGAGGTCATCGCCCGGCACTACCCGGCGGGCACCGGCAGCCCGGCGACCATCTTCACCAACCAGCAGGCCGCCCAGGAGGTCGCCCGGGTGGCGCAGGGCGTCCGCGGCGTCGCCGCCGTACGGCCGGTCGCCGGTGAGCGGGCCGGTCCGCCCGACCCCAACGCGCCCCCCAAGGTGGTCGATGGCAAGGTGCAGCTGGAGGCGACGCTGTCCGACCCGCCGGACAGCGACGGCGCCGAGCGGGCCATCCGCGACCTGCGGGTGGCGGTGCACCGGGTCGCCGGCGCCGACGCCGTGGTCGGCGGGTTCACCGCGATCAACGTGGACACCTCCGCGGCCTCCACCCGCGACCGCAACGTGATCATCCCGGTGGTGCTGGTGGTCATCGCGGTGATCCTGGCCCTGCTGCTGCGCGCCCTGCTCGCCCCGGTGCTGCTGATCGCGACCGTGGTGCTGTCCTTCCTGGCCACCCTCGGCCTGTGCGCGCTGATCTTCCGGTACGTCCTCGACTTCCCCGGGGTCGACGCGTCCTTCCCGCTCTTCGCGTTCGTCTTCCTGGTCGCCCTCGGCATCGACTACAACATCTTCCTGATGAGCCGGGTCCGCGAGGAGTCGGTCAAGCGGGGCACCCGGGCCGGGGTGCTGTCCGGCCTCGCGGTGACCGGCGGGGTGATCACCTCCGCCGGCATCGTGCTCGCCGCGACGTTCTCCGCGCTGGCCGTCCTGCCGCTGGTGGTGCTGGTGGAACTCGGTGTGGCGGTGGCGGTGGGCGTACTGCTGGACACCATCGTGGTCCGCTCGCTGCTGGTGCCCGCGCTGTCGTACGACATCGGGCCGAAAATCTGGTGGCCGAGCCGGCTGGCCCGGACGGCCCGGACCGGGACGGAGGCCGGGCATGCTGGCTGAGACGGACGTCATCATCGTCGGCGGCGGCCTCGCCGGGCTGGCCGCCGCCCGCCGGCTGCACCGCGCCGGCGTGCCCTGGCGGCTGCTGGAGGCCGGTGGCCGGCTCGGCGGCCGGGTCGCCACCGACGCGGTCGACGGCTACCTGCTCGACCGCGGCTTCCAGGTGTTGAACACCGCCTACCCGAGGCTGGGCACCCTGCTCGACGTCGACCGCCTGGAGCTGGGCTGGTTCACCTCCGGGGTGCTGGTGCGCCGCGGCGACCGGCTCGACCGGCTCGTCAACCCGCTGCGCGAGCCCGGCGGCGCACCCGGCACGGCCCTGGCCGGCATCGGCTCGCTGCTCGACCGGATCCGCTTCGCCGCGCTCGCCACCGGCTGCGCCACCCTGCCGAAGAGCCGACTGCTCACCGCACCGGAGACCACCACCGAGGCCGCGCTGCGCCGGGCCGGGCTCTCCGACACGATCATCGAGGAGTTGCTGCGGCCGTTCCTCTCCGGCGTCCTCATCGACCGGGAGCTGGAGACCTCCAGCCACGTACTGGCGATGATCCTGCGCTCCTTCGCGCGCGGCCGGATCGGCCTGCCCGCCCGGGGGATGGCCGCGCTGCCCCGGGCCGTCGCCGAACCGCTGCCCGCCGACCTGATCGAGCTGGACACCCCGGTCGCCGAGGTGGCGCCCGGCCGGGTCCGCACCCAGGCCGGCGACGTCGGCTGCCGCGCCGTCGTGGTCGCCGTCGACCCGCCGGCGGCGGGAATGCTGCTGCCCACCCTGGCCCGGGTACGCATGCACAGCTACACGACCTACTATCACAGCACGCCGGAGGCCCCGCTGGACGAGCCGATCCTGCTGGTCGACGGGGACCGGCGGGAGATGGTCGCCAACACCGTCGTGGTCAGCAACGCCGTCCCGACGTACGCGCCGGCCGGGTGGCATTTGGTGGCCACCTCGGTGGTCGGCCCGAGCGCCCCGCCCGAGCCGGCGATCCGGCGCGAGCTGGACCGGCTCTACGGACGCTCCACCGCGGACTGGACCCACCTGACGACCGTCGAGGTCCCCGCCGCGCTGCCCGCCGCGCCGCCGCCGCAGGGGCGACTGCGCAAGCCGGTGGCGCTCGGCGACGGGCTGTTCGTGGCCGGCGACCACCGGGACAGCCCGTCGATCCAGGGGGCGCTGGCCAGCGGCTGGCGGACGGCCGGGGCGGTGCTGGCGGAGCTGCGCGCGGTGGGGTGATTCCAGGCCTTCTCCGGCGGCTGCTGACTGTTATCCTCGCGTAGCCCATCGTGCCGGTCGGGTGTCTGTGTCGGCCGTTTCGGTGGTGGCCGGTGATCCGCCGAGCGGGTTACGATCCGGCGCGGTATCGGGGCGGTAGCTCAGCCGGTTAGAGCAGGGGACTCATAATCCCTCGGTCGCGGGTTCGAGTCCCGCCCGCCCCACCAGGCAAAACCCCTGCTCAACCATGGTGCCGGCGTCCGCACGGACCGCGTCGAGGTCCGGACCGACGCCCTCGGTCCGCACTGAGTCCGCGGCAGCACGACCCGCCGCCGGTCGAGGCGGTCCGCCACCTGGTCGCGGGCGGCCTCGAGAAGGTCCGGGTGCCATGCACCTGCTGGGCTCGGGGATGCTGATCGCGGCGGCGTCGATGATCGCGTGGCCCTCTCGTCGACGTCCCCGCTGGGTGTTCGCCTACGGGCGCTTCGCCGGTCCACTGGCGGTGGCGCCCGCTCTGTCGGTCGCGACTCCGTCCCTGGTCAGGCCGGACCCCGCGTTCCGGCTACTCGCCGCCCTCGGGATCGTCGGCCTGGCGGGGTCCTGAAGGGCCAGTTGCGCACCGCCAGCACCGATCACCCGTCGAGGGTCACCGGATGGCGCGGCGCCGTCGGGTCAGGAGCAGCAGCACGCCGCCACCCACCAGCATGGCGAGGCCGGTTCCGGCGGTCAGCCCGGCCCGGAACCCGGTGATCGGCAAGCCGCCACCACCAGCGCCACCATCGTCACCGGGGTCGCCGCCGTCACCCGGGTCGCCGCCACTACCTCCGCCGCTGCTGTTCGCGGCCACCACGACCGCGAACCCGTCCTGGTTGTCGCTGTCGTCCACGTCGACGGCCCGTACGGCGACGGCGTTCGTGGGAAGGTCGCTCCGCGCCGGAGCGGAAAGGTCCGACCGCGGGTCGCTCAGGCCCTCGACCCGGACGGTCCCGTCGCGCAACGTGACCGGCGCCTTCGTGGCGGCCGACACCGTCACCAGGTGGTACAGCTCGACGGCGGAGTGGAGCTGGTCGTTCGGGTCGGTGTCCTGGTCGACAGGAACGAGGGCCAGCCGGTCGTAGGTGCAGACCGCCGCACGCCCGGCTTCACCGAGGACGCATTCACCGGGCGGCCTGGTGAACGTCGCGCCCACGGGCGCGCGCAGCTCGACCTTGACGCCATCGACCGGCTTGCGCCCCTGGTTGGCGATCGTGTAGCGCACCGCGCCCGTCTCACCCGGATTCAACGTGCCGGTGGGTTCGAGGCTGCCGTCGGCAGCGCTCCGCACCGACTGCGTCACGTCCGGCGCGACCACCGAGAGGTCGGCTTCGGGGTTGTCCACCACCTCGATCGGGAACCACTTCGTGTTATCGGCCGGATTCGTGTCTTCCGGTTTGACCTCGACCGTCACCTTGATCCGGCCCGCGAGGGGCTCTTCGGCCTGGACGGTGGCGAGGATGGGAAGCTCCACCGTCTCGCCCGGCCCCGGAAGCTGATCCGGCAGCAGGTTGCAGTACCAGCCGGAGACATCGCCGTCGCAGTCACGCGGCCCGCCGGTCGGCCAGAACATGATCCTGAAATCGAACCTGTCCAGATCCGAGGCGTCGACCCGGACGACGACTTGGGTCGGGGTCGCGTCGCCCCGGTTGCTGAGCTTCAGGTGAAGCGTCTTCTTCGTGACCCCCAGCGGAATCGTCCCGCCGGCCAGGTCGACAGTGAGGTCCGGACCCGCCGGCGCCGCCGAGGCGGACGTTGCGGGCACGCCGACCCCTCCGAGAAGAAGCAGCACGGTGGCCACCGTTCGGGGCAGCCACGGAAGTCCGAACCTCATGACGGAGCCCTCCGGATGAACGGGCGGTGCGATCCGTGGACCTTATCGGCACCCGGCCGGGTTCGGTATCCCCCGCGTGACCCGTGTCGGAGGGCGCGACTGGTGCCGTTCCAGGCTACGTGCGCCCGGTTCGTTGCGCTGTCGCGCTAGGCGGCCTCGAGGACGAAGAACAGGAAGCACAGGATGAAACCCGAGGGGGAGGTCATGAGGTCGGGGAACGCCTTGCGGGCACCGGGTGCGGGAGGTGGTTCGCTCACGACGGCGATCCGGAAGCCGGCTGCGGTGAACTCGTTGGCTATCGCGTGCAGTGGTCGGTGCCAGTACGTCAGCACGGCGGGCTGGCCGTCGAAGTACCGCCGTGAGTTACGCGCCAAGGGCATCAACCCGGTCATCGCCCGACGCGGCACCGGCCACGGTTCCGGCCTCGGGACCCGACGGTGGGTCGTGGAGCAGACCATCGCCCTACTGCACTGGTTCCGCCGCCTACGCATCCGCTGGGAGATCCGCGACGACATCCACGAAGCCTTCCTCACCCTCGGCTGCGCCATCATCTGCTGGCGCCGACTCCAACGCTCAAAGAGTTAGGAGCTCTTAGGCCGGCGCGAGCAAGGTGTCGAACATCGAGAAGAAGGCGTCGAAGGCGGCGGGGGAGCGGTCGGTACGTGCCCGGATGAGCGTGCCTTCCCAGGCGTTGACGAGGAAGCCGGCGGTGACCTCGGGGTCGACGTCGGCGCGGATCGTCCCGGCGCGCTGCGCCTCGACCAGGGTTGTCGCGATGAGGCTGGCCCACTTGTCGAGGCTGTCCCGTACGGCGTTCCGGATGGCGTCCCGGTGGTCGACGATCTCGGTGCCGAAGTTCCCGTACAGGCAGCCGCGGTGGTACTCGTACCGGACGACCTCGTCGCGCAGGAACTCGAAGTGCGCCCGGAGCCGCTGCAACGGCGGGACCGAGCTGTCGGCGAGGTCCTCGAGCCGGCGTCCGGCGCCGTACCGCTCGAGCGCCACGATGGCGAGGGCTTCCTTGCTGTCGAAGTGGTTGTAGAACGACCCCTTCGGTACGCCGGCCGCCTGGGTGATGTCGTTGACGCCGGCGGCGTTGTACCCGCGGGCGTGGAACCGGTCGAGCGCGGCCGTGACGATCTCTTCGCGCGTGCTCTTCCTGGCCAAGACGGACCACCTCCCGGGGGGAAATATGACCGGTCGTCTTGGCCGCGTCAAGCTCACCGTCATGTGATCCAGCGCTCGTTGCCGCAGATAAGACGACCGGTCATATTCAACCGGTGGCCGGGTAAGCAGCGCCTGGTCAACCGGTGTCTACCCCGGGACGACGGATCCACCTCACCGAGGAGAAAATGATCGTGATCGACCTTACGAACACCGTCATCAAGGCCCATGGCGGCCTGGACCGCTACCAGCAGTTCAGCTCGGCCACGGCCCACTTCCGCTCCGGCGGAGCGCTGTGGGCCATCAAGGGCCAGGAGGGGATTTTCGACCAGGCCGCCGTACGGGTCGACCTGCGCCAGCAGCACGCCAGTCACTTCACGTTCAAGGCGCCTGACCTGCACACCTCGTTCACGGCTCAGCGGGTGGCCGTGGAGAGCGACACCGGCGAGGTGAAGGCCGAGCGCCTCAACCCCCGTGCCTCCTTCGCCGGCCACGTCCTCGAGACCCCCTGGGACGACCTGGACGTCGCCTACTTCGCCGGCTACGCCATGTGGACGTACCTGACGTCCCCGTTCACCTTCGCGAGGCCCGACTTCCAGACCGAGGAGCTGTCTCCCGTGACCGAGGAGGGGGAGACCTGGAACCGCCTCAAGGCCGTCTTCCCCGAGGACATCGCCACCCACTCCCGGGAGCAGACCTTCTACTTCGACCAGGACGGGCTGCTGCGCCGGCACGACTACACGGCCGAGGTCCTCAACGCGGGGCCGGCCGCGCACTACTGCTCGGACCACAAGGAGTTCGACGGCATCATGGTCCCGACCCGGCGGCGCGTCTACCCACTGTCTGAGGACGGAACCGTGGTGCGTGACATCGAGCTGGTCAGCATTGACATCGACAATGTGGTGTTCGCCTGACGCCGGGTAGCCGCTGATACCCCCCTGCCGCACGATCGCGGTCAGGGGGGGACATCGGGTTCGACGCGCCGGTTGGAGGGCAGTGCGAGGCCGAGCGCTCGTAGCGTTCGGCCAAGAGATCAGCGCTGCCGGTACTTGGTGGCGTCGGTCAACGCGCTCAACCGGTAGCGCAGCACCCGGGCTTGCCCGATCGACAACACCACCCGGTGAGCGGTAGTGGACACTGTCGCCGTCAACGCCACGACCGGTTCGGCCGCCGGGTGGGTCGTCTGCACCAGTCCCACGGTGAGGATCGACGCCTCGGATCGGTTGGTGTCCACATCAGTCACCCGCGACCGGTGTTCCCCGCGCTGGGGGCACCCAGACCGGTCGCACCAGCGGGGGTGCAACGGCCAGTCGGTCGCCAGCGTCCCGGTGGCGAATACGTGGACGTCTCCGCATTTCCGTTCGACGCCGGGCACCGAGGCCGCGGCCGCTGCCGTAAACCCGGCCGCCGTTATTGCGTCGGCCGCTGGCTCGGGATGGTCGGCGCAGGCGTACGCCACGGCGTCCAACGACCCGCCGTCCGATGAACCGCTGTAGACCTCGATGCGGACGGCCGCTGGTTCCCCGCAACCGTCGATAACGAACGGTAGATTCGCCATGGGTCGCACCTCCGATGTGCGATCAAGTCCCCCGGTCAGCGTGCGCGCGCGAGCCGGGGGCGTCGGTCAACAGTGCCAACTTGCAACCGTAGCTATGTTGGCCTCTGCTGTGAATGCCCTCGGTTGGCCAATTTGGAACCCCGACACGTTTGGCCTATCTCGATGCCAGCGAAGATGGCCAAGTGGATCTCGACCGGGCTATGCGCGCACTGAGGGTTGCCGAAGAGGCGCTACCGCAGGCGGAGGAACGTGCCGCGCAGGCCGCCCGGCAGATCAAGGCCGACGCCCGCGCCCGGGTTGAACAGGCCCGCGCCGAGCTGCACCGCGCCATGGTGGCGGAGTACCGGGCCGGCACCCGGCAGGTGGATCTGGTCAAGCGGACGGGCTACTCCCGCGAGCGGGTCCGGCAGATCCTGCGGGCCGGCGGCATCGAAGCGGACTGACTCCAGACGGACCTCCGACGTCCGGGTGACCGGGACCGGAGCCGTCTATGGGCTGGACATCCCGCTGCGCGACGCGGGCGTCGAGCGCTGACCCGGCGTATGGAAGCCGGCGGGCCACCGGCGAAGGACCTCTTCGCCGGCGGCCCGCCGTCATCGCTCAGCCGTTGACCACCCAGTGCTGGTGGGCGCCCCCGGCGTACGTCCCGATCTGGGCCTGGGTGCCGTCGGCGGTGCCGGCGCCGGCCGTCTCCAGCACCTTGCCGGACTGCGGGTTGAGCAGGGATCCGTTGCTCTGCGGCTGCCAGACCTGCGCGCCGGTGCCGTTGCAGGTCCAGAGCTGGACCTTGGTGCCGTTGGCGGTGCCGCCGTTGTCGACGTCCAGGCACTTGCCCAGCGCCCGGTAGGTGTCGCCGACCCGGCTCCACTGCTGGGCGGTGGTGCCGTTGCAGGTCCAGAGCTGGATCTTCGTGCCGTCGGCGGTGCCCGCGTTGCTGACGTCGAGGCACTTGCCGGCGACGCCGGTGATGGTGCCGGACCCGCTCGGGCCGTAGACCTCGAACTCGTAGACCCGGGCGGCCGGGTCGGTGGTGCTGGTCGGCGCGGTGATGTTCAGCCGTACGTAGCGGGCGCTCACCGCGGCGATGTCGTGCGTGGTGGTGCTGGCGGTGTTGCCGGTCACCGTGGTCCGGGTCGTCCAGTTCGATCCGTCGGGGCTGGTGGCGATGGTGAAGTCCTTCGTGTTCCAGGCGGTGTTCTCGCCGCCGGCGCCGGCGTGCTTGACCACGAACCGGTTCACGTTGGTGCTGGCCCCCAGGTCGACCTGGAGGTACCTGGTGGTGCCCTTCGAGCACCACTTGTCGGTGTTGCCGCCGGCGACGGAGCCGTTGACCGCCTTGTCGGGACCCTCCGTGGTGGTGCAGGAGCTGTCGGCGGTGGCCGGCTTGTTCAGGGCCAGGTTGCTTCCGCCGGTCGGCGGCGGGGTGCTGCCGGGGATGGCGTTGAGGGTGTACCAGGCCTCGGTGCTCCACAGTGACTGGCCGCTCTCGGAGGTGAACGGGCGGGGCGAGCGGACGTAGACCACCCGGCCGGCCTTGCGCCCGTCGACGGTCAGGCTGACCTTCTTGCGGTCCGTCGAGAGGGTGGCCGAGGTGACGGTCAGCGTCTCCTCGTCGATCTTCGGGCCGCCGTAGCTGGCGGTCGGCTCGTAGCGCCACTGCTTGACCTTGTAGTGCCCGGCCAGGTTCGCCGCCGTGTCGGTGGAGAGCGGCTGGGTGTACTCCAGCTCGAACCCGCCGGTGGTCGCGCGCATGGCCAGGATGTCGAAGGCGGTGGTGCCGTTGGGAGTCAGCTTCTGCAGGCCGTACGCGAGCTTGCCGCTCTGACCCCAGTTGCCGCCGGCGCCGAGGCCACCGACGTAGATCGCGCCGTCCGGGCCGAGGTTGACCTCCGAGACGCCCGCCTCCAGGCCCTGGGTGAGCCGGAACAGGGCGCCCTGGTACTCGCCGTTGACCTTCTCCACGTACGCGCGCTGGAGGCCGCCGTAGGTGACGTCGCCGATGACGAACTGCCCGGCGAAGGGGCCGGACCTCAGGTACAGCGGGGTGCTCGGGGAGTTGGCGATCTCGTTCTGCGGCATCCAGAGCACCGGCGGGGTCACCGGGTTGGTGTCGAACGGGCCCGCCGGGTTCATGTAGTGGTTGAAGAACCGGCCCTGCTTGACGTGCAGCAGTTTCGACGACGGCAGCCAGCCGCCCTGGTTGTCGGTGACGAAGATGCCGTCCTCCGGGCCCCAGCCGATGCCGTGCGGCGTACGCAGGCCACCGGCGACGTAGGAGACGGCGCCGGTGTCCTTGTTCACCTTGATCGTGGTGCCGCGGTTGGGGGCCGGCTGCGGGTTGGTCGTCGCGCCGCCGTAGTTGATCGACACCGACAGGTTCAGGTAGAAGTACCCGCTCTGGTAGAGCAGGCCGAAGGCGAACTCGTGGAAGTTGCCCCCGTACGGCCAGGTGGCGACCGTGTCGAGGCGGTCGGCGACCTCGTCGCCGTTTGCGTCGACCAGTTTCGTCAGCCGCTGCTTCTCCGACACGTAGACCACGCCGTCGACGACCTTCAGCCCCATCGGCTCCTTGAGGCCACCGGCGATCTTCTTGGTGGTTACGCTGCCGGGCCCGGTCGACCCGCCGGTGTTGTTGAGGATGTACACCTCGCCGTCCTGGGAGGTGCCGGACTGGTCGCTGCCGCCCCAGGTGGAGATCACCAGGCGGCCGTCGGACAGCCAGTCCATCCCGGTCACCTTCGGCTGGAAGCCGCTGGGCCGCAGGTTGGTCAGGGTGTAGCCGGGATACACGCCGGTCAGCGGCAGACCGTCGCCGGGGGAGTCGGTGCCGCCCTCGCACTCCTTCCTGCCCGGGGCGGTCACCCGCACCACGCCGGCGTCGGTGCTCAGCGCCGAGTTGGGCACCACGACGAAGGCCGACGAGCCCGGAGCTTTCCACTCCAGGGTGATCTGCTGCCCACCCTCGCGCTCGAAGTGGTCGATGCGCAGCGGGTGCAGCCCGGCGGTGAGGGTGACGGTGCCCTCCTTGGCCGGGGTCGGTCCGTGCAGTCCGTCGTGGTTGATGACGACCTTGTCGTCGATCGACAGCCGGGAGCCGTCGTCGCTGGTCAGCCGGAACGTGTAGCTGCCGGCCTGGGCGATGTTCAGGTTGCCGAGCACCTGGGAGACGAAGTACTGGTCGAAGCCGAAGTCGGTGGTCGACGTCCAGTTGATGGTGGGCATCAGCTTGTCGACGTTCGGCGTCTGCCCCGGCTTGAGGGTGCAGATCTCGTTCAGCGGCACCTGCACGTCGAAGACGCGCAGCGTGACGCCCGGTTCCTGGGCGGGGGCGGCCTGGGCGGGGACGGCCCAGACGCCGGTGGCCATGACGAGTGCGGCGATGGTGGTCAGGACAGGACTGCGGAATCGGCGCAGCAGCCGTGTGCCCATTGCTCCTCCTGGGAGGTCGGGGTGGTCCGGCGGCATGCCGTGTGATGCGGTGGGGGAGCGGTAGCCGCCGGGCGAGCCCGGACGAGTCATCGACGCCGACGAATGACGCGTCCGGAGCTGCGGTGATGGGCAACATTAACAGCCTTCTATCTAAAGGCCCATAGCTTTCGTTCATAGATGCAAAAGTTCGATACACCCTGCGGAAGTTCGCGGGATACCTCCGCTTGTGAGCGGAACGTCCACGGTGGACATCCACGGACCGCTGCCGGGAGCGCGCCGGCAGGGGCCGTACCGCCCGTATGGTTGGTTCATGGCGCGTGGGGGACCGCACCGGCACCCCGATCGTGAGTACGAATGCTCATCCGCGACGCGGTCCGTACCGCGAGGATCGGGGCGTGAACAGCATGACGCGCGCCCTGCTCGCCGCCCTCGTCCTCGCCGTGGCGGCGGTCGCCACCTGGTGGGCCTGGCTGGGGTGGGACACCGGCTACACCACCGACCCCGAGACGGGCGCCGTCAGCGGGCCCTACCAGCCGTGGCAGGTGGCCGGCTGCGTGCTCACCCTCGCCCTGGTCGCCGCCCTGGGCGGCTGGCGGTTCCGGCCGTGGCTGGTCGCCCCGGTGCTGACGGCCGCCTTCACCGCCGCCTGGACGGTGCACGCCGCCTCGACCGACGACAGCGGGCTCTGGGCGGTGGGGGCGGCGCTGGTGCTGGTCGGCACGGGGCTCGGGACGACGGTGGTGAGCGGCGCCGCCCACCTGCTGCGGCGCCGGCGGGGCTGACGGACGGGACGCCGCAGGCGCCGCCGTCGTGGCCGAGTGTCGCCCTGACCGGGTCGGCGCCGCGCGTCGCCTAGGATGGGAGCCATGAGCGCTGAGGCCGTCGGCATGCACATGCCCGCTGTCGTCACGCTCGACGACGTTGCGGCGATGAACGCCGCCGACCCCAACGGTCATCGCTACGAGACGAGCCCCGAGGGGGTGCTGTCGGTCATGCCGCCGCCCGACTCGGAACACGCGATGATCGCCAGTCGCCTCTTCGCCTGGCTGATCATGGCCGGATGGCCCGCCGAGCAGGTGCTCCAGGCCGCCGGTGTGCGCATCCCCGGGCCGGACGGCGACGGCGGCCGGATCCCCGACCTGACCGTGTGGCGCAAGCCCCCACCTCGCGGAGTCTGGTCCGCGGTGGCCGACGTCGCCCTGGTGATCGAGATCGTCTCGCCCGGTTCGGAGGCCATGGACTCCGTGACCAAGGTCCGGGAGTACGCCACGGCGGGCATCCCCCAGTACTGGGTGGTGGACCGGGACGGTGGGCAGACCGTCACGCTGCACCGGCTCACCGGGCAGGGCGGGTACGAGGAGCGGGCGAGAATGCCGCTGGCCTGGCTGCTGCAGACGTCGCCCGCCGACCACCTCGACTGAGCCGGCACCCGCACGCCCTCGCCGGGGTCGCAATCGGCCACCCGGTCAGCCCTGTGGACGGATAGCCGACAGGACGCCGTACCCCCTTCCGACGCATTGTTTATGCAGGTGGAGAGGCTGCGGATGGCGGGCCACATCCCATCCCTCACCCCGACGGCGACAGCACATCGCCGTCGGACGCCGCCATCGCCGGGCTCGGCCCGGCCGTCCCGGCGGACACGGCCGCGCCGGTCCGACCGCGTCCACGGCCACGTCGCGTCCCGGTGGACCCCGTCCCGGGCGCCAGGGCCGGGGTCAGCTCCCACCGGACAAGGACGTCACCACCTCCGGTCGACGCCGTCGCGCGTCCGCTCCGCCCTGACCGGCGGCAGTCCCGCGCCTCGACCGGGCGCACCGGCGACAGCCGGGCGTACGAGCAAGGAAGGAGGGGGCGGACATGGCCGCTCCCACCGTCACCGCGAGCCTGAACGCCGCGACCTATTCCCCCGGCGACCAGATGACCCTCACGGTCACCTACGGCGACCCGGACACCAGGCCCCTCACCGTCACCGTCGTGGTGACCGACGCGCAGGGCAACAGCAGCGCGCCGGTCAAGGTCACCGCCGTGATCGACCCGCTCACCCTCACCGTCACCGACGACTCCGGGCGTACCTGGACCCGGGTGTCCGACAACGGGTCGGTGGCCGTCTACCGGGCGGTGGCGTGATGCCCCGGGTCACCGTGACCGTCCGCGACAACGGCGGGCGCACCGCCACCGCGACCGCCGACTACGCCCTCGCCCCACCGGTCCTCGGCGGCTACTACCTCGCGGGCAACGCCGACCCGACGGCCGACATGGCCGGCGGCAACTTCCGCTCGCTGACCCAGTACCGCAGTTTCGCCGACGGCTACACGTTCCCGGGCTACAACAAACCCTGGCTGCTCAGCCTGGGCCGCAGCGGGTTCGCGATCAACATGGTGCTGGAGCTGAAGCACTACGGCGTGGCCACCACGGCGGCGCAGACCTTCGCCGTGGACGGCGTCAGCTACACCGTCCCGGCGCCGGCGATGACCATCCAGCAGCGTCCCGGGACGACCTGGCCGAAGGCCTACGGGTACGGCCAGGTGCTGGCCGGGCTCTGCGACGGCCTCTTCGCCCGGGCGCTGTCGCAGTACCGGACCATGGGCTTCGGGGTGAACATCCAGCTCGCCTCCGAGCTGGACACCGACCACGAGTTCGGCACCACCGAGTCCGGGGTGTCGTACGGCTGGGCGGAGTCGGACGCCCGCGCGGTGCAGGCGATGACCTACATCGTGAACTGGTTCCGAGCCCGCGCGCTGCCGGCCGGCACCACCTTCTCCGTCGGGTCGGGCGGCTTCGACCGGGCCTGCTTCCAGCGCACCCACCCGGAGTCGCTGATGGCGAGGCTGGACTTCCTCCAGTGGAACGCCTACGCCACCGACCCGAGCCACACCGCGCTCGCCCGGTTCCGCCGGACGAAGGACTGGGCGGTCGCCGACCTGGGGCCGGTGGCGCTCTCCCGTCCCGTGATCATCGCCGAGTGGGGGGTACGGGCCGCCGAGATCCCCGACCAGGCGGCCTGGATCGCCACCGTGCCGGCGGCCGTCGCCCGGCTCAACAGCGAGCGCGGCCCGCGCATCGTCCGGACCAACTACTTCAACTCCAGCTGGGGCACGCTGGCGCCGCGCAGCGACGGGCTTGCGGCGCTGCGGGCGGCGTACGCGACCCGGCCGTACGTCTGAGGGGAGCCGGCGGCGTCGGCACCCGGCGCCGCCGGCGTGACCCCGCTCGCCCGGCGGGGCGCACGCGGCGCGCGGCACCTGAGGCGGACGGCGGCGGGTCGGATGGATTCGATCAGGGGCGGTCCGGCTGCCCGCCGAGTCGTTCGGCGTACGTGTCGCGCAGCTCCGCCCAGCCGAAGTCCTTCGCCTCCGCGCCCCGGATCGGGCCCACCGGGTCGCCGGCCAGCAGGTGGTCGGCGACGTCGAGGCAGAGGTGCCAGCCGGCGGCCACCATCGGCAGCATCCCCCGCTCGGCGAGGGTGTGTCGCAGCAGCAACCGGGTGCCGGTGCCGGACGGGGTCAGCTCCCACCGGAGCAGGTCGTCACCCCAGGTGTATTCGAGCAGGTGGGGTGGCTCGGCCCGGCGTACCGTCGCGGGGTGCGGCACGGTCGTGTCGCCGTCGACCATGGTGAGCGTCGCGGCGCCCGGGGTGCCGAGGTCGCCGTCGGCCAGGAACGGCGCCCACTCGGCCAGCCGGGCCGGGTCGGTCAGCGCCGCCCACACCTTCTCCGGCGTGTGCCGCAGCTCGCGGACGACCAGCAGCGTCCACCGGTCGCCGGCGGGCTCGGCCTCGATGTCGGCCGGCGGGCCGGGGCGGAACGAGTCGCGGTCCATGGTCACTCCTTGTCGAGGTGGCGCTCCAGGGCGTCCAGGTGGGCGGTCCACATCTCGCGGTACGGCGCGAGCCAGCCGTCCACGGCGCGGAACGGGCGGACGTCGATGCGGTAGATGCGGTGCTGGGCGGCCGTGCGGCAGGAGACGAAGCCGGCCTCGCGCAGCACCTTGAGGTGCTTGGAGACGGCCGGCTGGCTCATGCCGAGCGCGTCCACCAGCTCGCCGACGCTGCACTCCGAGCGCCGCAGCGCGTCGAGGATCCGGCGTCGGGTGGGCTCGGCCAGCACGGCGAAGGCGTCGACGGACACCGCCACAATATGCCGCATCGCTCATATGCCTGTCAAGGAATGAAGGCTCGTCCAGGACCGGCGGCGACGCGGCCGCCGCCTCCATATGCTCGGCACATGGAACTGCGGATCTTCACCGAACCCCAGCAGGGCGCCGGCTACGACCAACTGCTCGCCGTGGCCCGCGCCGTCGAGGACGCCGGGTACGGCGCCTTCTTCCGCTCCGACCACTACCTGAAGATGGGCTCGGTGAGCGGGGAGCCCGGGCCGACCGACGCCTGGACCACCCTGGCCGGGCTGGCCCGCGACACCTCCCGCATCCGGCTCGGCACGCTGATGACCGCGGCCACCTTCCGGCTGCCCGGCCCGCTCGCCATCACCGTGGCGCAGGTCGACCAGATGAGCGGCGGCCGGGTCGAGCTGGGCATCGGCACCGGCTGGTACGCCGAGGAGCACACCGCGTACGGCATCCCGTTCCCGACGCTCGGGGAGCGGTTCGCGCGGCTGGAGGAGCAGCTGGCGGTCATCACCGGGCTCTGGGAGACCCCGGTCGGCAAGACCTTCGACCACCCCGGGACGTACTACCCGGTCACCGACTCGCCGGCGCTGCCCAAGCCGGTGCAGCAGCCGCGCCCGCCGATCCTGCTCGGCGGGATGGGCCCGAAGCGCACCCCGCGCCTGGCGGCCCGCTACGCCGACGAGTTCAACCTGCCCTTCGCCTCGATCGAGGACACCGTCGCGCAGATCGGCCGGGTCCGCGCGGCATGCGCGGAGATCGGCCGTGACCCGGCCACCATGCGCTGGTCCAACGCCCTGGTGCTCTGCTGCGGACGGGACGAGGCCGAGGTCGCCCACCGGGCCGAGGCGATCGGCCGGGAGCCCGCCGAGCTGCGCGAGAACGGCCTCGCCGGCACCCCGGCGGAGCTGGTCGACAAGATCGGCCGGTACGCCGAGGCCGGCAGCGAGCGGATCTATCTCCAGCTGCTGGACCTCACCGACCTGGACCACCTGGAGCTGGTCGCCGCCGAGGTGATGCCGCAGCTCTGAGGGCCGGCCGGTCAGCGCGCCCGCAGGCCGCCCGGCTCGCGCAGCACGGTGTCCAGCCGGCCGTCCCGGTCGCTGTCCAGATAGGTGATGTCCGGGACGCCGTCACCGTCCAGGTCGAACTGGACCACGTCGGCGATCCCGTCGCCGTCCAGGTCGGTGACCACCTGGGTCGACCCGTCCACGTGGTGAGTGACGATCGAGACCGAACCCGGCCCGGCCGCGCGCGGCGGGGGACCGGGGGTCGGCGGGGTGGGCTCCGGCTCGGGCGTGGGCGGCGGCTCCGGCTCGGTCCGATCCGGGTACGCCGCCGGCGGGGTGCTCGTCGGCTCCAGGCCCATGCCGGTCGGGTCGATCTCCTCCTCCGACGGGTAGACGTCGCCGTGCAGAGTGGGGTCGCGGTAGCTGCTCATCCACCCATTGTTCCCATGGACGCCGTCGCCAAGCGTGCCGGATGATGCACTCCGACACGATCGCGGACGGGGGTACGACGTGGAACTGCACCGCAGGCCGGGCCGGCTGCTGCTGCCGGCGATCTGCATCCTGGCCGGGATCGTCCTGCTGACGCTCGGTGACGGCGGCGGGCTGCTGCGGACCCTGGTGGCCCTCGGCGGGATCGCGCTCGGCGCGGTGGTGCTCGTCGGCGCGCTGCGGCCGTTCCGGTTCGTCGTCGACGCCGACGGCCTGACCGTCCGGCGGCCGGGCCTGCGCCGGACGATCCGCTGGCCGGAGCTGGCCGCGGTGGTGCTCGACCAGCCGGCGCCCCGCTCCGGCGTACCGGCCGCGCCGCGCCTGCTCGCCGTGCCGGCCACCGGCGCCGGAATCGGCCCACTGGACGCCCGGCACCCGCTCGACGAGCGTCCGGCGGTCGAGCTGCTCGACCTCGCCGGGATCCGGGAGTCGCCGGGGGAGATCGCGGCGACACTGGCCCGGTACGCCGGCGAGCGCTTCCTGGACGCCCGCGCGCTGCGCCGGGCCGCCTTCGCCGACCCCGCCTTCGCCGTCGGCCTGCGCGGCTACCGGGTCGACGTGGTCGACGCGTTGATCCGCGGCGGGCAGGAGGCGCTCGCCTCGGGCGACCCGGCCCGGCGCCGCACCGTGCGGGCCGAGATCGACCAGGCCCGGCGGGCCGGCCTGCCGGTCGACCTGCGCGGCTACAGCACCCTGCAGGTGGACGAGGCGCTGGACGCCCTCGGCGCGGCGCTGGCCGACGAGCCCGCCGAGCGGGAGCCCTCGTGACCGACGTCCCGCGCGGCAACTGGGCCGGCAACGTCGCGTACGCCGCCCGCCGCTTCCACCGGCCGTCCACCGTGGACGAGCTGCGTCGACTGGTGGCCGGCAGCGACCGGATCCGGGCGGTCGGCACCGGGCACTCCTTCAACCGGCTCGGTGACACCACCGGCGACCTGGTCTCCCTCGCCGGGCTGCCACCCACCGTCGAGGTCGACCGGGAACGCGGCACGGTCACCGTCGCCGCCGCCCTGCGGTACGGGGACCTGGCGGCCCGGCTGCACGCCGAGGGGCTGGCCGTGGCCAATCTCGCCTCCCTGCCGCACATCTCGGTGGCCGGGTCGGTGGCGACCGGCACCCACGGCTCCGGCGACGGCAACCGGAACCTGGCCGCCGCCGTCGCCGCGCTGGAACTGGTCACCGCCGACGGTGACCTGGTCACCGTGAGCCGCGCCGACGGCGACCGGTTCGCCGGCATGGTGGTGTCGCTCGGCGCGCTCGGCGTCGTCACCCGGGTCACCCTGGACGTGGTGCCGACCTTCGCGATCCGCCAGTACGTCCGCCGCGACCTGCCCGCCGACCGGCTCGACGCGGCGTTCGCCTCGGCGTACAGCGTCAGCGGGTTCACCACCTGGCGGTCGTCGACCATCGACCAGGTCTGGCGCAAGCAGCTCGCCGACCAGCCGCCGCCCCCGGCGGACTGGCTCGGCACCACCGCCGCCGACGCCCCGCTGCACCCGGTGCCCGGCCTGGACCCGGTGCACTGCACCGCCCAGCTGGGTGAGCCCGGCCCGTGGCACGAGCGGCTGCCGCACTTCCGGCTCGGCTTCACCCCGAGCAGCGGCGACGAACTCCAGTCCGAGTACCACCTGCCCCGGGCGGCGGCGGCCGGCGCGCTGGCGGCGCTGGCCGGGATGCGGGACCGGATCGCGGCCGTGCTCCAGATCTCCGAACTGCGCACGATCGCCGCCGACGACCTCTGGCTCAGCCCGAATCACCGGCGCGACAGCCTGGCGGTCCACTTCACCTGGGTCGACGACGCTGCGGCGGTGCTGCCGGTGGTGGACGAGATGGAACAGCGGCTGGCCCCCTTCGCGCCCCGCCCGCACTGGGGCAAGGTCTTCACGCTGGACCAGCCGTCGGTGGCCACCGCCTTCGGCCGGTACGCCGATTTCGCCGCCCTGCTGACCGAGCTGGACCCGACCGGCAAGTTCCGCACCGACCTGCTCGACCGCTACTTCCCGCGCTGACCGGCCGGCGGGGCGACCGGCGTCGACCTGTGCGGGATGCGCTGCCGGGCCGGGACGCCCGGTCGAGGTCGAGCGGACCCGACCGGAGCGGGCACCGGATGTCGGGTGCCGCCGCCCGCCGGCCGCCTAGCGTCGAGGCACACGGGAAGGAGACCAGGTGCTGGAGCGGCTGAACGAGGCCATGGCCCACATCGAGCGGCACCTCGACCAGCGGATCGAGGTCGCCGAGCTGGCGCGGATCGCGCTGACGTCGGAGTACCACTTCCGGCGGATGTTCTCCGCGCTGGCCGGGATGCCGCTGTCCGAGTACGTCCGCCGCCGCCGGCTCACGGTGGCCGCGGCCGAGGTGACGGCCGGCGAGCGGACGCTGCTCGACATCGCGGTCCGGCACGGGTACGGCTCGACCGAGGCGTTCACCCGGGCGTTCCGCGCGCTGCACGGCGTCGGGCCCGGCGAGGCCCGGCGCACCGGCGCGGCGCTGCGCTCGCAGCAGCGGTTGTCCTTCCGCCTCGTCGTCGAAGGGAGTGGCAGCATGCGTTATCGGGTCGTGGAGAAGCCGGAGTTTCGGCTGGTGGGTCGGCGGGCCCGGGTGCCCCTGGTGCACCAGGGGATGAACCCCGCGATCGTGGAGTTCATCCGGGGCATCCCGAAGGAGACGGTCGCCCGGATCGCGGCCCTGTCGGACCAGGAGCCGGCCGGGATCGTCAACGTCAGCGACAAGGTGGCCGACGACCGGGCCGAGGGCAGCGAGTTGGACTACTGGCACGGGGTGGTCACGGGCGCGGACGTCCCGGCCGACCTGGACTCGACGACCGTGCCGGCGGGGACGTGGGCGGTCTTCGAGACCGCCGGCGAGTTCCCGGCCGCGGTGCAGGAGCTGTGGCGGGACGTGTTCACCCAGTGGTTCCCGTCGAACGCCTACCGCAGCCGCCCCGGGCCGGAGATCTCCCGCAACCGGATCTCGGCGGACGGCACGAAGGTGGACGCCGAGCTGTGGATTCCGGTGGAGCGCGCTGCGGCCTAGTGCCGGCTGCCGGCGAGCTGGTCGCGCACGCTGCCGCGCTGCACCGCCCGGCTGATGTCGCTGGGCGAGACGATGCCGACCAGCCGCTGGTCGGTGACCACCAGCGCCCGGCCGTCGGCGCACTCGCTGAGCCGGGGGAGCAGGTCGTTGAGCTGCTCCTCCGGCCGGGCGAGCACCAGGTCCTCGGCCCGGCAGGAGACCTCGGCCAGGGTGGTGCTGCCCCGGCGGTCGGCCGGGATGCCGCGCACCCGGTCGAGGGTGACCAGGCCGACCGGCCGGCCCTCCTCGGTCAGCGGCAGCGCCGTGTGCCGGTACGCGAACAGGTAGTGGTCGACGAAGTCGGCCACCGTCATCTCCGCCGACGCGGTCTGCGGCTGCGGGGTCATCACGTCGCCGACCCGTACCCCCTGCAGCGCGCTGCCCATCCGGGCCTGGCGTTCCTCCACGCCGGCCGCGCCGATCAGGAACCAGCCGATCAGCGCCAGCCAGAGCCCGCCCACGCCGAAGCCGGTCAGGAACTGCACCAGCCCCAGACCGATCAGCAGCGCGCCGAGGACCCAGCCGGCCCGGGCGGCCACCACGGAGGCCTTCGTCCGGTCACCGGTGGCCTTCCACACCGCGGCGCGCAGCAGCCGGCCGCCGTCCAGCGGCGCGGCCGGCAGCACGTTGAAGATGGCCAGCAGCACGTTGATGCCGGCCAGCCAGGCCAGCGAGCCGAGCAGCAGGCCGGTCTGCCCGGCCAGCGCGAGCACCACGGCGATGGCGCCGAAGAAGAGCCCGATCAGCAGGCTCACCAGTGGCCCCACCCCGGCGATGCGCAGCTCCGCACCCGGGCCCTTCGCCTCGCCGCGCAGCTCCGCCACGCCGCCGAAGAGCCACAGCGTGATCCCCTCGACGTGCAGGCCGTTGCGTTTGGCGACGACCGCGTGGGAGACCTCGTGGGCGAGCAGGCCGAGGAAGAAGACGACCGCGGCGGCCAGCCCGGCCAGCACGTACGCGGCCGTGGAGCGGCCCGGGTACGCCTGGGGGAACTGGTTGGCCGACAGCCCCCAGGCGATCAGCAGGAAGATGACCAGGACGCTCCAGTTGACCCCGACGGGTACCCCCGCGATCCGGCCAAGCCGGAAGCTCGCCCTCATGCCCGGCTCATACCCGGCGGACGCCGTCCCATGCCAGGGGCCGGCGTCACCACCGGGGCGCCTCGCCGACGATCGCCGGCGAACGGGTGGTGGCCATCTCCACCGCCCAGTTCAGCGCGCGGTCGGCCACCTTCTCCCAGCCCGGCTCGCCCACGGTGAAGTGCGACCGCCCGGGAAACTCCTGGTAGTCGGTCACCGCCCGGGACTTGCGGTACAGGTTGGCGTTCGACTTGACCAGGGCGGGCGGCGACACGTGGTCCGCGCCGCCGGCGATCAGCAGCAGCGGCGCCCGGTCGTCGCGCCCGTTGTCCACCGTCGCCGCGGAGCGGGCGTCCAGGTTGGCGAACGCCCCCTCGAAGAGCACGTGCCCGGCCGCCGGCACGGCGTACCGCTGCCAGGCCCGGTCGGACTCCTCTCGGGGGAGCGTGTTGCCGAAGGCGTACCGGAACTCGTCGGGCGTGATCGGCACGGCCCGGTGCCGGTTGCCGGGGCTGCGCAGCACCGGGTACACCGACCGCAGGGTGCTCACCGGCAGCCGGACCACGCCCCTGGGCGCCGCCGGGGCGATGGCCACCGTGGCCGCGCCGAGCCCCCGGTCGAGCAGCACCTGGGCGATCAGCCCGCCGAAGGAGTGCCCCATGATCAGCGGTGGGTTCGGCAGCTCCCGGACGACCGCGGCGTAATGGTCGACGATCTGCCCCAGGGTCAGCCCGGCGATCGGGTCGGGATCGTCGCGCAGCGCCTGGACCTCCGCCTCCATCCCGGGCCAGGCGGGGGTGTGCACCTGGAAGCCGAAGGCCCGGTAGCGCCGGGCCCAGTGCTCCCAACTGCGTGACGTCATCCACAGACCGTGGATCAGCACGATCGTGTCGACCCGTCCGGTCGGCGCGGTGCCCATTGGCGTACCTCCCCGGTTGTGCGCGGACCCGGCGGCATACCCACCGGACGGCACCGGAACCGGCGGGGGTCGACATTTGTCATGGTCGGGTCGTGGCGCCGGGGCCGGGAACGCGGCCCCGGCGCGGCCCAGGATCGATGCCCGGGACGGGGTCAGGCGGTGGGCGGCGGGGTGGCGAGTCGCTCGACCACCACCAGCGGTGTCCCGGCGGGCACCTCGGCGAGCAGTTGCCGCTGGGGGCTGCGGGTCAGCCGGATGCAGCCGTTGGTGGCGTTCTCGCCGAGCGTGTCGTCGTTGTACCAGCTGTGCAGGCCGATGTGCGCGCCCCGCAGGCCGGTTGGCACCGCGTCCGGGTCGTCGGGTATCGCGCCGAGGGCGAAGATGTCGACGCCGCCGTAGACCGCCTGGGGTGGCGGGGTGCGGCCGAGGATGAAGGTCCGGCCGAGCGGGGTGGACTGGCCCGGCATCCCGAGGCTGACCGGCCAGGAGTGGGTGGCCCGGCCGTCCCGGTACCAGGTCAGCCGGTGCGGCCGCCGCTCCACCACGAGCTGGTCGCGCAGCGCGACGGTGCGCCAGCCGCCCTCCGGCAGCCAGGCGATCCGCCGATTGGCCGACGGCAGCAGCACCGCGGTCCAGCCCGTACGGTGCTCCACCACCGGCGTCGTCACCTCCACGCCGCTGATGGTCGGGGCGAGCAGGGCCAGCGGGCGCCCGCCCGGGGCGTCGTACGCGGCGATCCGCCGGGTCGGCGACAGCCCCTCGGTCAGCGGGGTGGTGTCCTGCGGGCGCGGGTCGGCGGGAAAGCCGGCGGGTGCCGGGTCGTAGTCGACCACCGGCAGCCCGTCCGGGGCGGGCGCAGCGGCCGGCACCGACTCCTCGGGGGTCGGCTCGACCGTCGGCTCGACGGTCGGCTCGGCGGCCGGGGCGGGTGCGACCCGGGCCGGCGGCGGGGACGCCTGGTCGTGGCGCAGCGCCGAGTTGACCAGCAGCGCGAGTGCGAGCACCGCCGGTACGCCGAACGCGGCGGTCAGCCAGGCGATGCCGAAGCGGGACGTCAATCGCTCAAAGAACACAAAACCACTCTAAGGGACACAAAACCGGTAGGGCTCCCGCCCGGCGGAACTGGGCCGGACGGGAGCCCTGTCGGAACCGGTCAGGACAGCCTGGCGCCGACGTGGATGGCGACCGCGTCGTGGGCCGGGATGTTCGCCGCGAACCAGCCGTTGGCGTCCACCGTGACCACCGGCCCGGAGCAGGAGCCGTTGGCGAAGTCGCCGTGGATCACGTCGCAGTACCGGCCGGCGGGCAGCCCGGCGTAGTAGGACCGGCCGGTGATCGCCGAGCCCTCGTCGTTGATGGTCAGGTAGCCCTTGCCGGCGCGGCTGAAGGCGATGTGCTGGTAGCCGTTGTCGTACCAGTTGGCGACCGCGGCGCCCTGGGTGGCGTTGTGGAAGCCGACCATGTTGGCGACGACCCGCCAGCGGTGCTCGCACTCCCAGCCGGAGTAGCAGGTGGTGTTCAGGGTCTTGTTGTTGGCGTCCGAGGGCGGGCCCTGGTCGCGGGAGCTGAAGGTGTAGCTGGACATCACGGTCGGCGCCCCGTACGGCCAGGCCAGCATGAACGCGTTGGCCAGGGCGTAGGCGGCCCCGTTGCGGTAGGTCAGCACGTTGCCGTCGCGCTGGGTGTCGTGGTTGTCGACGAACACCTCGGCCGAGCCGCTGGGCAGGTAGCCCCACGCCTCGCCGAAGTTGCGCAGGTACGCCAGCCGCTCGTTGTTGAACATCCGGGCCAGGTCCTTGCCGTACCGGAACTCGTGCACGTCGCCGTTGCCGGTGTACTCACCCGGGCCGATCGGCTCGCCGGCGCCGTAGATGACCTCCTGCACGAGGTACGCCGAGCGGGACAGCTTGCCCTTGATGGCGGCGATGTCGGCGGCCGGCATGTGCTTGCTGGCGTCCAGCCGGAAGCCGTCCACCCCGAGGGCGAGCAGGTCGTTCAGGTACGCCGCGATCTTCGACCGGACGTAGTCGGACTCGGTCTTCAGGTCGGAGAGGTTGACCAGCTCGCAGTTCTGCACCTCGTACCGGTCGTTGTAGTTGACGATGTCGTCGCCGCCGTTGCGTCCGCAGTGGTGGAAGTCCTGCGTCTGGTAGGTGCCCGGGTAGTCGTAGTGGCTGTACGACGAGCCGGCCCAGCCGGTGCCGGGGGTGTCCTGGCCGGACATGTGGTTGATCACCGCGTCGACGATGACCTTCACGCCGGCGGCGTGGCAGGTGTTCACCATCGACTGGAACTGCGCCCGGGTGCCCTTGCGTGACTCGATCCGGTAGCTGACCGGCTGGTAGGCCAGCCACCACTGGTTGCCGCGGACGTGTTCCTGGGGCGGGGAGACCTGGACGTAGCCGTAGCCCTTGGGGCCCAGCACGTTCGTGCACTCGCTGGCCACCGACGGCCAGTTCCACTCGAAGAGCTGGACGATGACGTTCCTGGCGCCGGAGGGCGCCGCGGCGGCCGGGGGAGCCGCCACGGTGGTGGGGACGAGCAGGCTGGCGAGCACGCCGAGGGCGAGGATCGCCGAGCGGCATCGACGTCGATGCATCGGTACTCCCTGGGGGTCGGGGGTGGTGGCGACGCGGGGGAGGGGGTTCGCCTGACGACTTCTTGCAGCCAGGCTGAAAATTTTCGGAAAGGTTACAAGCGTGTTGCAACAACTGTCAATGGATGGACATGTGTCGTTGCGCTGGGTGCTACACGCGCCCCGGGCCGGGACGGTTCGACTGATCGCCCGAGAAATTCGCCACCGGCACTGATCCGTACGGGCCGGACGTCCGTACTGGATGACGGAGCAGGTCGGCCGGTGGTGGTGCCGCCGTGAGTCGCGATCGAGGAGCAGATGGGCCGGGCAAAGCAGAACCAGAAGGTGACGACCGTCCGGACCACCACCAGCAGCCGTGGTGTCCGGACCACGTCGAAACCCGCGATGGCACTGCTGATCGGATCCGCGCTCGCCCTGATGTGGGCCGGTGTGGAGCTCAGCGGCGCCGGCGGGTCGATGTACTCGTACGGCTTCTTCTTCACCGAGTTCTTCGCCGGGGTGGTCGCCCTGGTCGCGCTGAGCCTCACCGTGATGATGGGGCTGCTCGCCACGGACCGGCTGGTGCTGAAGATCCCGCACCGGGTGCTCCTGCAGTCCGCGCACCGGGCCACCGGCGTGCTCGGCGTGGCCGGGCTGGTCTTCCACGTCATCACCAAGGTCGCCATCGGCCGGGCCGGGCCGACCGACGCCGTGGTGCCGTTCGTGGGCGGGCGGGGCCTCTACGTCGGGCTCGGCACGGTCGCCGCGTTCCTGATGGTGAGCGTGCTCTGGACCGGCATCATCCGGGTCCGCTTCGCCGGCGTCGGTCCCAAGTGGTTCTGGCGCGCGCTGCACTCCATGGCGTACCTCGCCTGGCCGTTCGCGCTGCTGCACGGCCTCAACGCCGGCCGGGCGGCGGCGTCCTGGGTGACGCTGAGCTACCTCGCCTGCGTGCTGCTGGTGGTGGCGGCGCTGATGGTGCGGCTCTCCGTCCACCTCGGCAAGCGCAGCCGGGAACAGCACCAGGCCGCGGCGATCAACAAGGCGATGGCCGGCCGGGCGACCGACGAGGGCAAGGGCCGGACCCTGCTCGCCGGGCTCGGCCGCCGCAAGGCCGAGGCCGAGGAGAAGGGCGTCCGGGGCGGCTGGGCCGAGAGCACCGTCGCCGCCTCGTGGACCGCGCCCACCGGCACCGCCCGGCGCCGCGACCCCGACCGGTTCACCGTGCCGGTGGTGCCCGAGCCCGGCACGCTGCGTGAGCCCGTCCGGGGCGGCCGGTCCCGCCGCGACGTCGAGGACGTGCCGACCCCGCGCCGCGAGCGCGACCTGGAGCCGGCCGCCCGCCGCCGGGACTCCGCGCCCGTCGAGCGCCGCCGGGACGCCGACCGCCCGCGCCGCCGCGACGAGGACGTCGCCCCGGTCTCCGGGGGCCGCCGCGCCCGGTACGACGAGGAGACCGCCCCGGTCTCGGGCGGTCGCCGCGCCCGCTCCGACGAGGACGTCGCGCCGGTCTCCGGCGGCCGGCGGGCCCGGCGGGACGAGGACGTCGCCCCGGTCTCGCCCGGGCGGCGGGCCCGCCGGGACGAGGATGTCGCGCCGGTCTCCACAGGGCGGCGGGCCCGGCTCGACGCCGAGGACGTCGCCCCGGTCTCCACCGGCCGGCGGGCCCGCCGCGACGACGAGGACCTGGCCGCGAGCTACTCCGCCCCGCCCCGCCGCCGGGAGGAGCCCGAGGAGCCGTGGGACAGCCCGCGCCGCTGGGAGGACTCGCTGCCGGTGTCGGCCGAGCCCATCTCCGCCATGCCGCGCAGCGGCGCCGGCCGGCACAGCGTCGACGACGAGGTGCCGGAGGAGCCGGACTACTGGCGGCCGCCGGCCCGGTACGTCCCGGACGAGGTGCCCGTCGACGACACCCCCACCCTGGTCGACCTGGCCTCCCGTCGTGCCCTGAAGGCCACCGCCACCGGCGAGAGCCGCCGGCGCCGCCGGCGGGCCGACGCGGACGCGGTGGACGGGGCGTACTGGGCCGGGCTGCGAGGTGAGGCGAAGTGATGCGGACCAAGGTGCCGCCCGTGGCGTGCGTCGGCGAGCCCCGGCTCACCGCCGGGTTCGCCGAGTTCGGCCGGCTCGACCTGGTCGCGCACGAGCAGGTGCACGGCCCGATCGGCCCGATGGAGCCGGCGAACCTGCTCCGGCTGGCCGAGAGCATGCAGCTCAAGGGCAAGGGAGGCGCGGGTTTCCCGTTCGCCCGCAAGCTCACGGCGGTGCTGGAGTCCTGCGATCGGCAGGACCTGCCCGCCGTGGTGGTGGTCAACGCCAGCGAGGGCGAGCCGGCGAGCTGGAAGGACAAGGTCCTGCTCACCCGGGCGCCGCACCTGATCCTCGACGGGGCCGCGCTGGCCGCGTACGCGCTGGACGCCGAGGAGATCGTGCTCGGGGTGGCCGACGACGGGGTGGGTCGCGACTCGATCACCCAGGCCCTCCAGGAGCGCCGGATGCCGGTGCCGACCAGCATCGTCACCGTGCCGCACCGGTTCATCTCCGGCGAGGGCGGTGCGCTGGTCAACGGGATCAACGGGCTGCCGCACATCCCGCCCGGCACCAAGAAGCGCGCCAGCGACTCCGGGGTGAACAACCTGCCCACCCTGCTCTCCAACGCCGAGACGTACGCGCAGCTCGCGGTCGCCGCCCGGCTCGGCCCGTACGAGTACGCGGCGCTCGGCACCGACGACGAGCCGGGCACGGTGCTGCTCACCGTGACCGGCGCGGCGAAGCGCCCGGCCGTGGTGGAGTGCGCCGCCGGCACCCCGCTGCGGGAGATCCTCGACCTGTGCGAGGTGCCGGACTCGCCGGGCATCCTGATGGGCGGTTACCACGGCAAGTGGATCACCCAGGAGGCCGCGGACCGCGCGGAGGTGTCGCGCAGGGGGCTCACCAAGGTCGGCGGCACCCTCGGCGCCGGCATCATCCTGCCGCTGGGCACCGACACCTGCCCGCTCGGCGAGGCCGCGCAGGTGGTCCGCTACCTCGCCGGCGAGTCCGCCGGGCAGTGTGGACCGTGCAAGATGGGGCTGCCCGACCTGGCCCGCGCCGTCGACTTGGCGGTCTCCGGCAGCGCGCCGGTGGAGGTCGTCCGGGCCGCCGCCGGCGACGTCAAGGGCCGCGGCGCGTGCAGCCACCCCGACGGTACGGCCCGGTTCGCACTCTCGGCGATGGAGGTCTTCGCCGAGGACCTGCGCCTGCACAGCACCGGGGACGGCTGCGGCCGGCGGGTCAAGGGCGTGCTGGGTCTGCCCGGCGCGCCCGACGCCAACCCGCAGAAGCTCACCCTCGACTGGTCCCGCTGCGACGGGCACGGGCTCTGCGCGCACGTCGTGCCCGACTTCATCCGGCTGGACGCCAACGGCTACCCCGCCTTCCCGTCCACCCCCGTGCCGACCTGGCTCCGCGAGGGCGCGATGAAGGCGGTCAAGGTCTGCCCCGAGCTCGCGCTGCGCCTGGCCAGGGCCGAATAGCAGCACCACCGAGAGGAGACGCGCCATGCGGTCGTACCCCAGGAGCGGACCGGGTGGACGACTGCCCGCCGCAGGCCGGCTCGCCGCCGGCGTCGTGCTGGCCGGCGCGCTGCTCGCCGCCGGCGGCTGCGCGGTCGGCCCGGACCCGGTCGGCCCGGACCCGGTCGGACCGCCCGCCGAGGTCGCCGTGCCGGCGGCCACCGCGTCGCCGCTGCCCACCGGCCCGTCGAGCCGGCCGGCGCCGGCCCGGGTGCCGGACACGCTGCGCTTCACCGCCAGGACCCTCGACGGTACGGCGTTCTCGGCGGCCGAGCTGGCCGGTCGGCCGGTGGTGCTCTGGTTCTGGGCGCCGTGGTGCGCCACCTGCGCCAGCCCGGCGTGGACGGTCGCCGAGATCGCCCCGAAGTACCGGGACACCGTGCCGATCGTCGGGGTGGCCGGCCTGGGCGAGCAGCGGGCCATGAAGGACTTCGTCACCGAGTTCGACCTGGCCGGCACGCCCCAGCTCGACGACCGGGCCGGGGCGCTGTGGCGCCGCTTCGAGGTGGTCGAGCAGAGCACCTTCCTCGTGATCGACCGGGACGGGAAGGTCGTGCACCAGGGCTTCCTGGACGGTGCGGACCTGACCCGCCGGGTCGCCGCGCTGGCCGGGTAGATGGAGACCCCGCTGCTGCTCGCGCTGACCGCCGGCATGCTCGGTGCGGTCAACCCGTGCGGCTTCGCGATGCTGCCGGCGTACCTGTCGCTGCTGGTCGCCGGCGCGGGCGACGGGCGCGGCCCGGTCCGCCGCGCGCTCACCGCCGCCACCGGTCTGACCTGCGGGTACGTCGTGGTGTTCGGCGCCTTCGGGCTGGCCGTGGCGCCGCTGGCCGGCTGGCTGCGCCCCCGGCTGCCCTGGCTCACCGTGACCCTCGGGCTGGGGCTGCTGGCCCTCGGCTGCTGGCTGCTCGCCGGCCGCCGGCTGCCCGCCCCGGGCGCGGGCGTCGGCCGGGCGCCCCGGCTCACCCGCTCCTGGGCGTCCATGGCGTTGTTCGGGATGGCGTACGCGCTGGCCTCGCTGACCTGCACCATCGCCCCGTTCCTGGCGATCGTGGTGACCAGCCTCCAGGCCGGCTCCACGCTGCACGGGCTGGCGCTCTTCGTCGCGTACGCGGTCGGGATGGGGCTGGTGGCCACGGTGGCCGCACTCGGCGTGGCGCTGCTGCGCGGCGCGGTGGTGGCCCGGCTGCGCGCCGCCGGCGCCTGGGTGCCCCGGCTCAGCGGGCTGGTGCTGCTCCTCGCCGGGAGCTACGTCGCCTGGTACGGCTGGTACGAGGTCCGGCTGGCGCAGGGCCGGCGCGACGCGTTCGGCGACCCGGTCGTGGTGGGCGCGGCACGGGTCCAGCGGGCGCTGGTGACCGCGCTGGACGCGGTCGGCCCGGCGGTGCTCGCGGCGCTGCTGGTGGGCCTGCTGACGGCGGCGGTGCTGTCCCGCCGCCGCGCCCGCCCGCAGGTCGCGTCGTCGGTGCCCGCCGCCGAGCCGGTGCCGGTGCCCGCGGCCGCGCCGGTGCCCGAGGACGGACGGCGGGGACCGGGAGACCCGGTCCCCGCCGACGCTCGGGCGGTCAGCGGCCCGGCGTGAGCCGGTCGGTGCCGAGTCGGTCGCGGAGCACCTCGGGCAGCAGCACCGAGCCGTCGGGCTGCTGGAACTGCTCCAGGATGGCCGGGAAGAGCCGGCTGGTGGCCAGCGCCGACCCGTTGAGGGTGTGCACGAACCGGGTCTGCTTGCCGCCCGGCTCGCGGTAGCGGATGGCCGCCCGGCGGGCCTGGTAGTCGCCGGCCCAGGAGACCGACGACACCTCCTTGTACTTGCCGGTGCTCGGCATCCAGACCTCGATGTCGAGGGTCTTCTTCATCGCCGCGCTGGCGTCACCGGCCGAGAGCAGGCTGCGCTGGTAGTGCAGGCCCAGCTTCTCGACCAGGCTCTCGGCGTGGGTGAGCATCTCCTCCAGCGCCGTGTCGGCCTGCTCCGGCAGGCAGAACTGGAAGATCTCCACCTTGTTGAACTGGTGGCCCCGCACGGTGCCGCGCTCGTCGGAGTGCGAGCCGGCGGCCTCGCGCCGGTAGCACGGGGTGTAGGCGAACGCCTTCAACGGCAGCTTCCCGGTGTCCAGGATCTCGTCCTGGTACGCCCCGAGGATCGCCGTCTCCGAGGTGGGCAGCAGGAACTGCCCACGCGGGGCCGACTCCCGGTCCAGGTGGTAGACGTCGTCGTAGAACTTGGGGAACTGGCCGGCGGCGAAGCCGGCGGTGTCCAGCAGCAGGTGCGGCGGGAGCAGGAACTCGTAGCCGGCCTTGACGTGCTCGTCGATGAACCAGCTGATCAGCGCCCACTCCAGCCGGGCGCCGATGCCGGTGTACATCCAGAAGCCGGAACCGCCGAGCTTGACCCCGCGCTCGTGGTCGACCAGACCCAGCATCCGGCTCAGCTCGATGTGGTCGCGGACCTTCTCGATGGCCGGTGGCGCGCCGTAGGTCTTCACCACCCGGTTGGCTTCCTTGCCGCCGGGCAGCACGTCGTCGGCGGGCAGGTTGGGCAGCTCGCTCATCGTGCCGCGCAGCCGGGCCTGCACCTCGTCCAGCTCGGACTCCAGCTCCGCGAGCTGCTTGCGGCCGGACTCCGGCGCGGAGACCTCCGGCTCGGCGCCGGCCCGCTTCGCCGCCGCGTACGCCCGTGCCTCCGCCTTGCGGCGCTGCCGGTCGGCGTCGATCTCGCTGATCAGCGCGCGGCGTTCCTGGTCGAGCCGCTGGATCTCGTCCAGGACCCGGTTGACCTCGGCGGGATCCAGTCGCTTCGCCAGCGCGGTCGCCACCGCCTCGCGATCCTTCCGGATCAACTCCATGTCGAGCATGCTGCTCCGTACGCCTCCGTCCGGGATGTCAGGTGAGACCCCCAGATGCTACCGTCGCGCCCTTCCCGCCCCCGGTACGGCCCGACAAGCCGCCGCCCCGACGGGTGCCGCGGCGGGACTTTCGGTCAGCGGCGGACCAGCGTCACCGGCGGATCGGCCGCAGCGGCGGATGGGCGTCAGAGGCGGATCGGCATCAGGATCGAGAAGACGTCCTCGTCGTCGAGGCGGCGGACGGCCAGCGGGGCGATCGGGCCGTCCAGCTCCAGCACGAGCTGCGGGCCGCCCGCGGCGTCCAGTGCGTCGAGCAGGTAGTCGCCGTTCACGCCGACCCGCAGCTCCCCGGAGTCCGCGGTGAGGTCGTCCGGGCCGAGCAGGCGCAGCCCGTGGGACTCGTCGAGGCCGAGCACGGTCACCGCCACCGGCACGCCGTCGTGGTCGCGGGTGACGGTGGGCGCGCCGCCGCCGCGCAGCGCCGCGCGCAGGGCCGGCACGTCCACCGGGATCCGCCGGGCGGGCGCGTCGCCGGCCGCCCGGTGCAGCAGCCGGCAGTAGTCGGGGAAGTCGTACGGCAGGGCGGTCGCGGTGATCGCGCGGCCCGCCACAGAGACCGTCACGTCGGCGCCGGCCACGGTCAGGCGCGCCTCGGGGGTCACCCCGGCGCCGGTGTCCAGCAGGGCGCGGACCTCGTCCACCGCGTCGACCGGGAGCAGGGCGCGCACCGCGGGGCCGTCCACCCGGCCCGGGGTACGCGCCAGCGCCAGGCGGTGCCGGTCGGTGGCGACCAGCCGTACGCCGTCGGCCTCCACGTCGAGCAGCACGCCGGCGAGCACCGGCAGTTCCGGGTCGGCGCCGACGGCGAAGCGGACGGCGTCGACGGCGGCGGCCAGGTCGACGCGGGACAGCACGATACGGGTGGTCATCGGGGTCTCCTCGGGATCGAGCAGGACGCGGATCCGGGAGAGTTCCCTGCGGGCGTCGGCGAGGCCGTCCTCCAGCCGGCGCAGGTGCGCGTCGAGCAGCCGCCCGACCACCGCCGGCTCGGTCCGGTGGCGCAGCGCCTCGGCGATGCCCGCCAACGGCATGCCGACCCGGCGCAGGCCGGCGACCAGCCGGGCCGGGGCCACCTGCTCGTCGGTGTACCACCGGTAGCCGGTCACCGGGTCCACCCGCGCCGGGGCCAGCACCCCGCAGCGGTCGTAGAACCGCAGGGCGCTGACCGTCAGGCCGCTGGCCCGGGCCAGTTCGCCGATGCTGCGCAGCTCGCTCTCCACGACGGTGATCCTGTCGCCTCAACCAGGTCGAGGGTCAAGCAGGCGGGCGGCCGGCGCTCACCGCGGCGCGTCCAGCACCCGGAACGTGATGCCGGCCTTGACCAGCCGGTCCAGCAGCGCGTCGCCCATCGCGGTCACCGGGGTGACCTGCCCGGCGGTGGCCGGCAGGTCGTCGCAGGCCAGGCAGAGCGCCGACTCGGCGAGCATCTTCGCCGTCTCGTCGTAGCCGGGGTCGCCGCCGGAGACCTCGGTCAGCACCCGCCGGCCCCCGCCGGAGCCGAGGAAGCGCACCCGGAACCAGGACTTCGCCCGCTGCTCGGCGGTCGGCCCCTGTCCGGAGGCGAGCCGGCCGAGCAGCCAGCGCCGGGTCGGCGGCAGCTTCACCAGGCCGATCAGGCCGGCGAACCCGACCCCACTGGCCAGCACGGTGGGCAGTCGCTTCACCGCGGCGAAGTGCCGGTACCGGAAGTCCGGGCCGTACTCCGGGCGGGCCGCCGCGGACCGGCGGACCACCTGCGGGTCGATGGTGGGCAGCGGCACGGCCCACATGCCGATCTCCTTCGACCGACCCACCCGGCCCGGCACCGCGCGGACCCGCCGACCCTCGGGCCGCGGCTCGATGGCCTTGCGCTCCTTCGCGGCCCGGCTCATCTCGCCGGTGCGGGAGAACGCGGTCAGCGCCGAGTGGTACGTGCCGGCGGAGAACCGGCCGCCCGCCCGGACGAAGCCGTCCACCGTGATCGGCGCGTCCGACGGGAGCTGCTTCACGGTGTACCAGGCGCCCAGGTCGTGCGGGATCGAGTCGAAGCCGCAGGCGTGCACCAGCCGTGCCCCGGTGCGCACCGCCTCGGCGTGGTGTCGCACGTACATCCGGTCGACGAACTCCGGCTCGCCGGTGATGTCCAGGTAGTCGGTGCCGGCGGCGGCGCACGCGGCCACCAGCGGCTCCCCGTGGTGGATGTACGGGCCGACCGTGCTGGCCACCACCCGGGCGCTCTCGGCGACCGCCCGCAGCGAGGCGGCGTCGGTGACGTCGGCGGTGAGCAGCGGCAGCTCCGCCAGCGCCGCGTCGATGTCGGTCAGCCGGTCGCGGACCGCTGCCAGCTTGGCCGGGTTGCGGCCGGCGAGGGCCCAGCGCAGCCCGGCGGGGGCGTGCCGGGCCAGGTACTCGGCGGTCAGGCCACCGGTGAAGCCGGTCGCACCGAACAGGACGAGGTCGTACGGGCGGTCGTCACGCATCCGCCGAGTCTGCCATCCGTGAGGTGCTTTTCACCCCTCCGGAGTGAAGACGGTTCGGACGCAGCCGTCGGCCCGGTCCCGGAACAGCGCGTACCCGGCCGGGCCCTGCTCCAGCGGGAAACGGTGGGTGGCCAGGTGTTCCGTGCGCAGCTCGTCGCGGGCCATCCGGTCCAGCAGCATGGGAATCCACCGCTGCCCGTGCTGGCGGGCGCTGCGCAGGGTGAGCCCCTTGTTCATCACCGCACCGAGCGGGAAGGTGTGGACGAAGCCGGTGAAGGTGCCGGAGACGAACACGGTGCCGCCCTTGCGGCAGGCGTGCACCGCCTCCCGCACCGCGAGCGGGTCGGTGTCGCCCCGGTGGCCGGTGAGCCGGGCGGCCAGCGACGCCGGTGTCCCGCCGCCGTCGGCCGCGCCGACCGCCTCCACGCAGACGTCCGGGCCGCGCCCGCCGCTGCGTTCGCGCAGCTCCGCGGGGATGTCGGTCAGCTCGTAGTTGAGCGTCTCCGCGCCGGTGTGCCGCTCGGCCATCGCCAGCCGCTCCGGATGCCGGTCGATCACGATCACCCGGTCCGCGCCGAGCAACGTCGCCGCCTGCGCGGTCAACTGGCCCACCGCGCCCGCGCCCCAGACCGCGACGACGTCGCCGGGGCCCACCTCGCCCAGTTCCGCGCCCATCCAGCCGGCCGGGGCGGCGTCCGAGGCGAAGACGGCCCGGTCGTCGCTGACCGGGTCGGGCACGGTGAACGCGCCGACGTCGGCGTACGGCACCCGGACGTACTCGGCGTGGCTGCCGGCGAAGCCACCCATCGCCCCCGGCTGGCCGTAGCAGCCGGCGGTGGGCTGACCCCACGCCGACTCGGTGACGGCCGGGGCGGTGCCGGAGTTGTCGCAGCAGGAGTGCAGCCCCTGCCGGCAGTACCAGCAGCTGCCGCAGGCCACCGCCGCGCTGACCACCACCCGGTCGCCGACCCGGTGCCGGCGCACCTCCGGGCCGACCTCGGCCACCTCGCCGACGAACTCGTGCCCCAGCACGTCCCCGGCGGCGACGAAGGGCAGCCGGCCGCCGAGCAGCGGCAGGTCCGCCCCGCAGGTGGCACTGCGCCGGACCCGGACGATCATGTCGTGCGCGTTGCGCAGCACCGGGTCGGGCACCTGGCGTACCGCCAGCGAGTCGACGCCCTCCCAGCAGAGCGCCCTCACCCCGGCACCGCCGGCCGGTCCACCGCCGAACGGTCCGCGCGCAGCACCTCGCCGGTCTCGGTGAGCTGCTTGACCCGGCGCAGCACGTCCCGCAGGAACAGGCCCGGGTCGTCACCGACCAGGTGCGCCGCCATCCCGGGCAGGGTGGCCACCCCGCAGAGCGGCCGGGCGGCCAGCTCGCTGCCGCGCCCGCCGGGGGCCGGGCGCAGGCGCAGCTCCACCGCGCCGTCCAGCGGGCGCAGCGGCTCCGGCCACCCTCCGCCGGGCAGCACCGCCGCGGCCGGGCGGTCCACCGTCACCACCTGCCAGCGGCCGGGGCGCGGGTCGGCGCCGGCCGCGCGGGGCCAGCGTCCCCGCCGGGGTACGACCAGCGCGCGCAGCGCCGCCGCCCCGCCGGCGACCGCCGCGAGGGTGAGCCCGCCGAGGACCCGCCGTCCCATCCGTACCACCTGTCCCTCCGGTCTCCGGGCCGCTTGCGGTACGGGCGACCGGTCACGCGCGGCCGGTCGCCCGCGTAACCCCAGGGTCGGCCCGGCCCGGGTGAGCCGTGCTCCCCCCGAAGGGGTGAACCCGTCCCGGCCGGGTAAGCGCCGCCGACCGGGGGAGGAACGCGTCGACGGGGGTGGGTGCATGCCGCAGCCGCAGGTCAGCAGCAACGGGATCGCCGAGGCGTCCGCCGGCCCGCCGCCGCTGCTCGCCTCCCGGCTGACCCCACCCGTGCTGCCCGAGCCGCTGCTGCTGCGGCCCCGGCTGACCGCACGGCTGGACGCCGGGACCGCCGGACCGGTCACCCTGGTCCGCGCACCGGCCGGCTGGGGCAAGACCACCCTGCTCGCCACCTGGGCGCGCGGCGCGCCCGAGCCCGGGCCGGCGTGGGTCCAGGTGGAGGAGGGGGACACCGGGGAGCGGCTCTGGGCGTACCTGGCGGCGGCGCTGCGCGGGGTGGCGGAGGCGGAGGAGGAGGAACCGACCGTACCGGTCGCCCCGCCCCGCCCCGACCAGTTGGAGCTGCTCGCCGCCGCCCTGGCCGCCCGGGACCGGCCGGTGCTGCTGGTCCTGGACGACCTGCACCGGGTCACCGACCCGGCCGCGCTGACCGGGTTGGAGTTCCTGCTGCGGCACACCGACGGGCGGCTGCGCCTGGTCGCCGGGGCCCGCACCGAGCTGCCGCTGGCCCTGCACCGGCTGCGGCTGGCCGGCGAGCTGACCGAGCTCGGTCCCGAGGAGCTGGCCTTCACCGACGACGAGGTCGCCGACCTGCTGGTCGCGCACGGCGCGCCGCTGCCCGCGACGGCGGTGGCCCGGCTCCGGGAGCGGACCGGCGGCTGGCCGGCCGGGCTGCGGTTCGCCGCGCTGGCGGCCCGGGACCGTCCCGACCCGCAACGGTGGGCCGAGCGGTTCGGCGGCGACCAGCCGGACGTCGCCGCGTACCTGCGGGCGGAGGTGCTGTCCGGGCTGACACCGGCGGCGCGCGACCTGCTGCTGCGGGCGGCGGTCGCGCCGGCGGTCCGCGCCGACCTCGCCGACGCGCTGACCGGCCGGGGCGACGGTGGGCAGGTGCTGGCCGGGCTGGCCCGGGACGGCGGCTTCCTGTACCGCGACGACAGCGACCCACCCTGGTACCGCGCCCACCCGCTGCTGGCCGACCTGCTCCGCGAGGAACTCGACGGGCTGGGCGACGACGAGCGGCGCGACCTGCACCTGCGCGCCGCGGGTTGGTACGCCGGCCACGACCGGCCCGCCGAGGCGCTGCGGCACGCGCTGGCCGCGGGGGAGTGGGACCGGGCCAGCGAACTGCTGCTCAGCGGCTGGCCGGAGCTGGTCCCGTACGACCGGGAGGCCGCCGCCGGCCCGCCGCCACCGGCGCCGCCGGCCGAGGCGGTGCGCCGGGACCCGGAGCTGGCCCTGGCCGGCGCGGCCGAACGGGCGTACGCGGGGGACGCCGCGACCGCCGCCGCCTGGCTGCGCGAGGCCGTGGTGGCGGCCCGGTCGCTGCCCGCGCCGCGCCGGGACCGGTTCCGCCGGCTGGCCACCGCGCTGGAACTCACCCTGGCCCGGCTCGCCGGCGACCACCGGGAGGTACGCGCCGCCGCCGCCCGGCTGCTCGCCACCCGCGACCCGGCCCAGGTGGAGAGCCCGGACACCGACGACCCGCGGACCGGCGAGGACGCCGATGTGCGGGCGGTGGCCGGCACCGCGCTCGGCCTGGTCGACCTCGCCGAGGGCGACCTGCGGGCGGCCTCGGCGGCCTTCGGCGCGGCGCTCGACGCCGCCCGGCGGGCCGGCCGGCCGCGCACCGAACTGGTCTGCGCGACCCGCTGTGCGCTGCTGCACGCGCTGGCCGGGGAGCTGCGCGCGGCGGAGCGGACCGCCCGGGCGGCGCTGGAGCTGCCGTCCTGCCAGGGGTGGTCGAGCCGGGCCGAGTGCGCTCACGCCCACCTGGCGCTGGCCCTGGTGGCGCTGCACCGCGACCAGCCCGAGGAGGCCACCGCGCACCTGGCGCTCACCGGCGCGGCCGGTGGCGACGCGACGGTCGCCGCCGCGGCGGCGCTGTGCCGGGGCGCGTTGCTGCGCGACGCGGCGGAGCCGGCGGCGGCGACCCAGCTGCTCGCCCGGGCCCGGGAGGAGCTGGCGTCCGCCGCCGGGGACCTCGCCGACCGGCTGCTCGCCGAGGAGGCGGACCTGCGCAGCGAGCAGGGCGACGTGGACACCGCGCGCGGGCTGCTCGCCGACCGGGCGCGGGCGCCTGAACCGGCGCCGGTGCTGGCCCTGGCCCTGGCCCGGGTGGAGCTGCGCGCCGGTGACGTACGGGCGGCCGGTTACGCCCTGCCGGACTGGGACGCCCCGGTCGCCGCGGAGTGGCCGCTGCCGGTACGCCTCGCCTCGGGCGTGCTGGACGCGGTGCTGGCCCGTCGGGGCGGGGACGACCGGCGCGCCGGTCGGCTGCTGGAACGGGTGCTCGACCTGGCCGGCCCGGAGGGACACCGGCGGGTGTTCACCCGGGCGGAACCGGCGGTGCGCGACCTGCTCGCCGCCCACCTCGACTCCGGCACGGCGCACTGGCCGACGGTGAGCGACCTGGTCCGGGGTGCCGACGAGCCGGCGGAACGGGGACCCGCCGGCGCGGAGCGGGCGCTGGACGAGCCGCTGACCGAGCGGGAGCTGACCATCCTGCGCTACCTGCAGAGCATCCTGTCCAACGTGGAGATCGCCAGCGAGCTGTCGGTGTCGGTCAACACCGTCAAGACGCACGTGCGCAACATCTACCGCAAGCTCGACGCGACCCGCCGGCGCGAGGCCGTGCGGCGGGCCCGCGAGCTGCGGCTGATCTGACCACGCGCGGGCCGACCGCCGCCGGGCGGTGCGATCCCGACGGTGGTCGGCGCGGCGGTCGGGTCAGCTGCCGGCCGCCGCGTCCACGGCGGCGAGCAGCTCCGGCAGGTCGTGCCCGCCCTCGTGCCGGACCTCGTTGATGAACAGGGTGGGGGTGCCGTTGACCCCGCTGCGGATCCCGCCGACGAAGTCCCGCCGTACCCGGTCGGAATAGGCCTGCCGCTCGACCTCGGCGCCCACCTCCTCGGGGGGCAGGCCGAGCTGTTCGACGCCGAGGGACAGGTGCACCGGGTCCAACTGGTCCTGGTGCTCGTAGAGCCAGTCGTGCATCTCCCAGAACCTGCCGCGCCGGGCGGCCGCCTCGGCGACCTCCGCCGCGCTCTCCGCGTACGGGTGGACGTTGGCGATCGGGAAGTGCCGGTAGACCAGCCGGACGGTCGCGGTGCGCTGGCGCAGCACCTCGGCCAGGTTCGGGTACGCCGCCCCGCAGAAACGGCACTGGAAGTCGCCGTACTCGACGATGGTGACCGGCGCGTCCACCGGCCCCCGGACGTGGTCGGTGGAGTCCACCGGCGTGCGCAGCCGGGCGGTGACCTGGAGCGGCGTCGTCATCGGGTCACCACCCGCCGATCGGAGACGAGTTGCTCCAGCGCGTCGAGGATGCCGTCGGCGCCCGGATTCACCTCCGGCGGCGACAGGTGGCTCCAGGCCACCGTCTGATCCGGGTCGAGTACCACCAGCGCCCGCGCCGACTGCCCCTCGGGCGTGTACGCGCCGTACCGGCGGGACACCTCGCCCTTGGGCTCGAAGTCGGCCAGCAGCGGGAAGGTGATCCCCCTGGCCTCGGCGAAGGCCTGGTGCGACCAGATGCTGTCGACGGAGAGGCCGAGCAGCACCGCGTCGTACCGCTCGAACTCCGGCATTGCGGCCTGGTACAGCGTCATCTGGTCACCGCAGACCGGGGTCCAGTCGGCGGGGTAGAAGGCGAGCACCACCGGCCGGCCGCGGAACTGCCCGGGGCCCGTACGTCGCCCGTCCGGGGTGGCCGGCAGGGTGAAGTCGGGCGCCGGGCTCCCGGGTGTGATCAGCCCGTCCGAATCAGTCATGACTCCCACGTTGCCCGCCGGCCGGGTGAAGTCGGTTCACCCGGCCGGGGTGGTCTCAGCCGGCCACCGTGACGTGGTTGTGGACCTCGCGGATGCCGGGGGCGGACCAGACGATCCGCTCCACCTCGTCGCGCTCGGGCACGGAGTGCACCAGGCCGTCGATGACCACGGTGTCGCCGTACACCCGGACGCTGATCCGGTCCGGCTCGGTGGCGCCGCTGCGGGCGAGCGCGTCGACGATCCGGTCGGGCAGCTCGCCGCCGGTCGGCGCAGTGGACGGCCGGACGGTGATGCCGTTGCTGACCCCGCGTACGCCGGTGAGCCGGCCGACCACCCGCTCGGCGGCCCGGCGCTGGTACTCCCACTCCACCCGGCCGCGCAGCGTCACCCACGCGTCGGCGACGGTCACCTCGAGGTCCTCCACCGGCACGAAGGCGTCCCACTCCAGGGCCCGCTCGGCCGCCCCGGCGATCTCGGTGTCGGTGCGGGCGGCCGACGGGGTGATCCGTACGGCCAGGTCGTTGGCGACGGCCCGGACCCGGGCCACCCGGTGCGCGGCCCGCTCGGCGGCCCACTTCGCGGCGTAGCTGTCCACCCGTCCGGTCAGCGTCACCACCCCCTCGGCGACGGTGACCCCCACCTCGGCCGGGCTGACCCGGGGCTCCCAGGTCAGCTCGTCGAGCACGTCGGTCTGGATGTCCTGGTCGGTACGCGTGACGACGGTCGCGCTGGCCATGCGCTCACTCCTCCCGGGATCGGGACACGGGGCGGGCGTCCAGCCCGCCGAATCGCGATCCTGCCGGCACACCGGATGAGTCCCCCTCACCCGCACCGGGTGACCGGTTGCACCCCCGCGCATCGACAACCCGGGGTGGACTCGGGCACGATCTGGCGGTCGGCGAGGGGCGGGGCGATGGACGGGGTGCGCCGGGCGGGGCGGGCGCTGTGGCGGGTGGCCCGGCACGAGTGGACCCTCGTGGTGTTGGCGTCACTGCCGCTGGCCGCCGCGCTGACCTGGCCGACGCTGCGCGACCCGGCCGGCACCCTCCCGCAGGACACCGGCGACCCGACCCTGCAGGCGTGGCAGGTCGCCTGGGGCGGGCACGCGCTGCGCACCGACCCGGCTCACCTCTGGCACTCCAACACGTTCTTCCCCGAGCCGTACACCTACGCCTACTCCGACACCCTGCTGGGCTTCGCCCCGTTCGCGCTGGTCGGCGAAGGGCCGGTCGCCGCCGTCGTCCGCTACAACCTGCTCTACGTGCTGGTGCACGCGCTCGCCTTCGTCGGGGCGTACGCGCTGTCGCGGCAGTTGGGGGCCGGGCGGGCGGGGGCGGCGGTGGCCGGGGCGTCGTTCGCGTACGCGCCGTGGAAGCTGGCCCAGGCCGGGCACCTGCACGTGCTCAGCATCGGCGGGGTGGCCCTCGCGCTGGCCATGCTGGCCCGGGGCCACGGCTGGTCGCTGCGCCACGGGTACCGGCCCGACCGGGTCCGTCCGGCCTGGGCGGGGGCCGGCTGGGCGGTCGCCGCCTGGCAGGTCACCCTGGGCTTCGGCATCGGCCTGCCGTTCGCGTACGTCCTGGGCCTGCTCGGCCTCGCCGTCGCCGGGGCGTACGGCGTCACCTGGTGGCGGCGCCGGTCCCGGCCGGCGGTTGCGCGCGGCCTGTTCCTGGCCGACCTGGCCGGGGTCACCGGGTTCGCCGGGGTGAGCCTGCTGATGGCGGCGCCCTACCTGGAGGTGGTGGCCCGCCACCCGGCCGGCCGGCGGACGGCCGCGCAGGTGGCGATGTTCTCCCCGCCGGCCCGTGGCTTCCTGACGGCGCCGCCGGAGTCGTGGTTGTGGGGCGAGCGGCACGGCGCGGCGCGGGCGGCGCTCGGCTTCCCGGGGGAGATGACCCTGCTGCCCGGCGTGGTGCTGATCGCGCTGGCGGTGGCCGGGCTGGTCTTCTCGGCCTGGCGGGTGTGGCAGCGGATCGGGTTGGCCGCCGGGGTGCTGGTCAGCCTCGCCCTCGCGGCGGGGACCAGTTTCGGCGGCGACGGCGACCCGGGCTACCTGACCCTGATGCGGCACCTGCCGGGCTGGGACGCCCTGCGCACCCCGGGCCGGCTGGTGCTCTGGACGACGCTGCTGCTGGGCGTGCTGGCCGCCGGGGCGCTGACGGTTCGGGAGCCGCCGCCGGCCGGGGCCGGTCGCGGGGACTGGCGTCGGTGGGCGCGGGTGGCGCTGGCGCTCCCGGCGCTGCTGGTGCTGGCCGAGGGAGTGAACCGGACCCCGCACGTGCCGGTGCCGGCGCAGCCGGTGGCGTTGCGCGGCGTCGCGGGCCCGGTGCTGGTGCTGCCGCTGGGCGGCATCCGCGACTACCACGTGATGCTCTGGTCGACCGACGGCTTCCCGTCCACGGTCAACGGGCTGGCCTCGTTCACTCCGGACAGTCAGCAGCGGATCCGGGCGGCCGGCGCGGGTTTCCCGGACGCCGGGTCGGTGGCGTATCTCCGGGCGGCCGGGGTGCGCACGGTGGTGCTGCTGCCCCGGTACGCGACCGGCACGCCGTGGCAGGGCACGGCGGCCCGTCCGGTCGACGGGCTGGGAATCCGCCGCGAGCGGGTCGGCGACGGGGTGGTCTACCACCTTGATCGGGCGAGCTGACTGGGAGCGCTTCCACAACTCCGGCACCGCGCCGATCGCCGGTTGGACGCTGGGCTGGACCTTCGCCGACGGGCAGCAGGTCACCCAGCTCTGGGGCGGCTCGTACACCCAGACCGGCGCCGCCGTGTCGGTGCGGGACGCCGGCTGGAACGGCGCGCTGGGCGTCGGCGCCAGCACCAGCGTCGGCTTCCTCGGCAGCTCGAGCGGCGGCACCGGCGTACCCGCGGTCACCTGCACCAGCCGCTGACCCGGTCGGCGCGACCGACCGTGCAATGCGGCGTGGCGGTGTCCGGACTCCCGGACACCGCCACGTCGTCTGGTCCACCCGGGCAGTCCCCGGCGTGCCGTCGCCTCAGCCGTCGAGGCCGACCGGTGAGTTCGGCCGGTCCACGTCGACGAACTCGATGTCGTCGACGGCCCGACCGTCCCGGCTGCCGGCGGCCCGCGCGGCGGTCCCGGCGGCCCAACCGATCGCGGCCCCGACCAGCGCCGCGCTGATCAGCAGCGTCCACGGCAGGGCCGGACGGCGCCCGGCGAGCGCGTCGAAGGCGAGCGTGGCCCGACGCCGGGCCTCGTCCGCCGCCGAGCCCACCAGGTCACCGGCGTCGGAAAGGTGGGTGCCGCCGCGGACCGACCGCGCCGTGTCCCGCACGCTGTCGCCGGCGGAACCGACCGCCGAGACCAGCTGCTGCCAGGCCTGGTCGGTGATCCGCTCCGGCTTGCTGCGGCGCTCCAGCAGGTTGTTGCCGAACATGGGTACCTCCTCGGGGTGCCGAAGTCTGCGGCCACTTCGGACGTCGACGTCTGCGGCGCGTCACGGTCGCCTGTCCCGCCAGTGCCCATCCGGGACGCGCCGCAAACCCGGGTCGGATCGTCAGCGGACCATGACCACCGCGACGCCGCGGGCGAAATCGTCGTCGTCGTCATCGTCGTCGTCCCCGCCGCCGAAGCCGCAGGCCAGTACGAGAGCGAGCAGCGCGCCGACACCGGCCAGGCCGAGCAGTTTCCTGAGCATCGATCGTTCCTTCCGTCGTGGTGGAACCCTCGCCCGCCGACCCTAGGCGGGTGGGGCAACACCGGGGTGTCGGCGCACGGCACCGGGCTCGCCGGGCGGGCCGGGTACGGAATCGACTGGACCGGGGTCGCTACCCTGGATGGGTTGGAGCGGCCGAACCCGGTCGCTCGTTGGAGTGAACGGGACCAGGAACAATTCGGGGTAGAGCGGTCTGGTCCGTCCGGATCCGCGAATTGCTCATCCCGGGGGGTGGCGACCGAGGCCGTCGGAGGAATACTCTCGGTCGCGGCCCGCGTACTGATGAGGCGCCCGTGGACGGGCGAGTGGAGGTGCTCGCGTGAGCCTGTCGATCGTGAAGTCGGTTCTGCCGGGTGGTGTCATGGAGATCGCTCCGCGAGGGGAGATCGACGTCGACACCGCGTACGAGGTGCGGGAGGCGATCGCCGAGGTGCTCGCGAAGGGCCGTCCGTCCCGGATCGAGCTGAACATGCGACTCGTCACCTTCATCGACTCGGTCGGCATCAGCGCGATGGTCGCCGGGTTCCAGACGGCCGAGGTCAGCGGCGTCAAGCTGGTGGTCACCGAGCCCAGCCGGTTCGTCCACCGCCAGCTCTGGGTCACCGGCCTGCTCGGCCTCTTCGGCGCGCCGGAGCCCTACTTCGCCGGCGCCGCGGCCCCGACCCCCGAGGTCCTCCCCGGCGCCTGACGCCGGCAGCCACGCCATGTCGCCGAGGTGGCGGTGACGCGCGCCCGCGGACCCCGCCACGTCGCCGGAACCGAGTGGATTCCCCGCCGGGGCACCGTCATGCCGCCTGCGATTGCCAGCCCGGCCGTCGTACGGGACGATCGTGCGACCGACGAGGGGTGGAGGGCGGAGTGGTCCGGCGCGAGTCGTTCAGCTACACGGTGCAGGCGCGCTGCTCACGGGCGGACGCGGTGGCGCTGTTGAGCGATCCGGCCCGGCAGGGGGAGCTGCATCCGCTGATCGTCCGGGTGCGCCGGCTGCCGACCCGTCCGGGCGCGCGGGCCAGCTACGCCATCACCGACCGGCTGGAGCTGGGGCCGCTGCGGTTCCCGGTCACCTACCAGGCCGACGTCCTGGTGGTCTCCGACGACGAGATCGTCACGGTGGCCCGGCAGCAGCCCGGCACGACGGTGCGCAACCACACCCGGCTCCAGGAGGAGGGCGACGTGCTGCGGATCGACGTGGAGATCACCCTCTCCGCGCCGGCGCCGCTGTTCGGGTACGCGTTCCGCCAGGCCCGCGCCGCGCACCTGGGCCTGGCCAGCCGGCTCGGCGCGGTGCTGGACCGGAAGGCCGACGGCGGACCGGTCCCGAACTGACGCTCCGTCCACTCAGCGGCCGGCGGGCGTCGCCGCCGTCCGGCGCGGCGGTGGGACGGCTCGGCGGTTGCGGCCCCACGGCTTCCAGGTGGAGATGACGGTCATGGTGACCAGCAGGCCGGTGGAGACCGCCGGGGCGACCACCACGTCGAGGCGCTGGTGTGCGGTCGCGTCCGGTCCGGCGGCGGCGCGCAGGTTCGGCGTCAGCGCGAACAGCACCAGGCCGATCATCACCGTGGTGAGCACCAGCTTGACCACCACCCAGCGCCAGCGCAGCAGGCCCCAGGGGGTCAGCAGGGCGCTGGTCACGCCGATCACCCAGACCAGCACGCTCAGCGGCGCGAAGAGCCAGGTCGCCACCAGCGCCGCCGCCGGGTAGACCACCCCCGGGTCGGCGCCGCGCAGCCCGGCGATGCCGAGGGTGAGCAGCACGAGGTCCGCGCCGAGCCAGCCCAGTGCGGTCACCAGGTGCAGGGTGAGCAGGGTCTTGCGGCCGTCGGGGGAGAGTCGGGTCATGCCTCGATGCTCGCCCGGCCGTCGCGCCGCGTCGTGGGCCGGTCGACGACATCCCGGGTACGTCGGCGCGCGTACGGCGGGGCCCGTCCGCGTCGGACGGGCCCCGCCGCCGGTCGGTCAGTAGACCGACAGGTGCACGTGGTTGGTGTGGTCGCTGGACGGGTCCCCGCCGGCCCCGCTGTACGACTTCCACCCGCTGCTGGGCAGCCAGATCTGCCGATACCAGATCACGTAGAGCACGGCGAGCCGGTCGGCGTTGCGGATGAAGTACGCGGCCAGGTTGTTGCCGTACGTCCGGTCACCGCCGGTCGCGTCGCCGCCGAAGCCGCTCTTCTGCGCCGCGAAGTCGCAGGCCCGGCCCTTGGGGTGCTCGCCGGAGCCGCTGGGGCGGTAGCAGGAGACGTACCGGGTGAAGCCGGCCGCCTGGGCCTGCCGCAGCGCGTTGAGCATGCGCGGGGTGATGCAGCCGTTGGCCGGGGTGGGATCGTTGACGCTGCAGGATTCCGACGGCCAGGAGCCGTCGGGGTTGCGCGGCGCCGCCTTGGCGTTGGCGGTGGAGGTACCCGGGTTGGAGCCGCCGCCGGCGCTGGCGGCGGGCTTGTCGGCCGCGGCCACCGCCAGGGCCCGCTCGGCCTGCTGCTTGCGCTTGGCCATCACCGCGACCTGCTTGCGCTGCTCGACGAGCTCCTGGTCGAGCGCGGCCCGGGTGCGGGTGGCGTCGTCACGGGTCCGGATCAGGTTGCGCAGCTCCCGGTCCTCGTGGGAAGCGACCGTCTCCAGCGCCGCCGCCCGGTCCAGGAAGCCTTCGGGGCTGGAGCTGTTGAGCAGCGCCGACACCGGCCCGAGCCGCCCGGTCCGGTACGCCACGCCGGCGATCTCGCCGACCTTGCCCTGCCGGACGGTCAGCTCCGACTCCATCGTCTTGAGCTGGTTGTTGAGTTCCTGCTGCCGCTTGGTGGAGCGTTCCAGCGCGGCCTTGGCGTCGATCCAGCCCTTGCTGGCCGCGTCGAGCTGGGCCCGCAGCGCCGGGGTGCCGCCCTCGGGGTCGCCGGGGGCGGCGGCGAGCCGGGTGGCGGGGGGAGCGGCGGTCGCCGGGACGGGCGCGGACGACACGCCGAGGGCGAGTGCCGCGACGACCGCGGCCGCCAGCCGTGCGGTGGTACGTCGTACGTGCATGAACATGTCCTTCCGTCAGCCGCCGACCGGGTTAGCTGACGGGTTCGGGACGGAAGATCCCTACCGCTGACGCGGATGCACCCCACGAACATGGTTCCCCGGCTCGCCCTGGCAGGCGATTAGGCGGCGGCCACCGCCGGCACCGGAGGGTGCCGCCTGGCGGAGGCCGGGACCGAGCCTACCGGTACGGGTGTGACACCCGCCCGTTTCGTGACTGAGGGTACTGGAGTGAATCGCGGTGTAGGTGACATAACTGGACAATAGGTGTCCGATTTCGTCACCACTCGACCTGCCCGCAGGCGCCGGGGGCGGCCCCCGGCTCGATCTGGAGGGTGGCGTGCTCGATGTGGAAGTCCTCGTGCAGGGCGGTGCGGGCGGCGGCGAGCACCGTGCCGACCTCGGCGCCGGGGACCATGGTGAGGTGGGCGGAGGCGACCTCCATGCCGGAGGTGAGCGTCCAGACGTGCAGGTCGTGCACCTCGGCGACGCCGGGGACGGCGGTCAGCCGGTCGTGCACGGCGGTCACCTGGAGATGCTCCGGGGCGGCCTGGACCAGGATGCGCACCGCCGCGCGGCCGAGCCGCCAGGTGCGGGGGAGGATGAACAGGCCGATCGCGACCGCCACGGCCGGGTCGGCCCACCACCAGCCGGTGCCGGCGATGAGCAGCGCGGCCCCGATCACGCCCAGTGAGCCGAGCAGGTCGCCGAGCACCTCCAGGTACGCTCCGCGCAGGTTGATGCTCTCCTGCGCCCCCGCGCGCAGCAGCGCGAACGCGACGAGGTTGGCCAGCAGGCCGAGCACCGCCACCGCCAGCATCGGCCCGGTGCGCACCTCCGGCGGATCGCCGAACCGGCGGACCGCCTCGATCAGCACGTAGATCGCCACCCCGCTGAGCAGGACGGCGTTGGCGAGCGCGGCCAGCACCTCCAGCCGGTAGAGCCCGAAGGTGCGCTGCGGGTCCCGGTCGCCGTGCCGGATGGCGGTGATGGCGGCCAGCGCCATGCCGATGCCGAGCACGTCGGTGAACATGTGCCCGGCGTCGGAGAGCAGGGCCAGCGAGCCGGTGCCGAACGCGGCGACGGCCTCGACCACCATCAGCGCGGCGAGCAGCGCGGAGGCCGCCCAGAGCCGCCCCCGGTGGCGGTGCGCCGCGTTCGCGACCGACCCGTGGTGGTCATGACCTGCGCCCACGCCCACACCCTCCGTCGCCCCGACGACTCGAACCCAACCTATGCTCACATAGCTATGTATGCAACCAACCCCCATACCCACCCTGCGCGAGCCGCACTTTCAGAGAAAGCGTGGCTGTTCCGCGCGCGGAGGCCCCTCTTTCTCTGAAAGTGCGGGCTCGGGGGGTTAGGGGGTGGGGTCGATGGTGGTGAGGCGCTGGGTGGCGCGGGAGAGGGCGACGTAGAGGGTGCGCACGCCCGAGCCGGGATCGGCGCGGATCTCGCGCGGGGAGATGAGCACGACGCCGTCGTACTCCATGCCCTTGGCCTGAAGGCTGGTCACCACCTGGAGCCGGGAGCCGCCGCGCCCGCTCAGCCAGCCGGCCACCTCGTCGCGGCGCGGCACCGGCGTGATCACGCCGACCGTGCCCTCCACCTCGGTGAGCAGTGCCTCGACGGCCTGCACGGTCGCCGCCGGCAGGCGGTCGGCGGCGACGGTCAGCGCGACCGGCTCCACGCCGGTGGAGCGGACCGCCGTCGGCAGCTCCAGGTCGGGGTAGAGCCGGCGGATCTCCGCCGCCGCCACCGCGAAGATCTCCGCCGAGTTGCGGTAGTTCGTGGTCAACGCGAAGCGGTGCCGCCGCCGCCGGCCCAGCGCCTGGTCCCGGGCCCGGTCCAGCTCCTGCGGGTCACCGGTCCAGGCGGTCTGCGCCGGGTCGCCCACCACCGTCCAGGAGGCGAGCCGGCCGCGCCGGCCGATCATCCGCCACTGCATCGGCGAGACGTCCTGCGACTCGTCCACCACCACGTGCGCGTAGTCGCGGTAATCCTCCGGGCGTTCCCGGGCCGCCGCCCGGGCGGCCCGCTGCCGGTCGGCGAACGTGCTCAGCTCGCGCACGCCGCCGGCCAGCTGGTACGGGTCACGCTTGGCCCGGGCCGGCCGCACCGGCTTGCCCAGCAGCGCGTCCAGCTCGTCGAGCAGGGCGATGTCGGCCACCGTCAGCCCCTGCGCGTCCAGCACCCGGTACGCCTCGACCAGCAGCGCGGTCTCCGCCCGGGACAGGATGCCACCGGCGTACCGGCGCAGCCGCTCCGGCCGGGCCAGCCAGCCCAGCACGTGCCGCGGGTGCAGCCGGGGCCACCACGCCTTGAGGAACTCGCGGAACTCCGGCCGGTCGATGATCTCGTCCTCGAAGGCGCGCTGCTCCGGCAGCCGGGTGACGCCCAGCCGGCGGGCCTGGGCGTACAGCGCCGCGAGCACCGCGTCGAAGGCGACCCGGCGTACCTCGTTGCGCCGCGCGCCCCGGGACAGCGCCCGGTCCCGGACGCCGTCCAGCTCGCGGCGCTCCAGCCGGAGCAGCTCGCCCCGGTAGAGCAGGCGCAGCTCGTCCGGCCCGTCCGGCACCGCGTCGCGTACCGCCCGCTCCAGCACCTTCCGCATCCGCAGCGAGCCCTTCACCGCCGCCACCTCCGGCGGATCGGTCCGGGTCGCCGACATGCCCGGGAAGAGCGAGCCCAGCGAGTGCAGCGTGGCGGTCTCCTCGCCGAGCGAGGGCAGCACCGAGGCGATGTACTCCACGAAGACCGAGGACGGGCCGACCACCAGGATGCCGCCGCCGGCGTACCGGCTGCGGTCGGAATAGAGCAGGTACGCCGCGCGGTGCAGCGCGACCGCCGTCTTGCCGGTGCCCGGGCCGCCGGAGACGATGGTGACCCCGGAGCCGGGGGAGCGGATCGCCTCGTCCTGCTCCCGCTGGATGGTCGCCACGATGTCGCGCATGCCCCGGCCGGTCGCCCGGGACAGGGTCGCCAGCAGGGCCCCGTCACCGACCACCGCCATCTCGGCCGGCGCCGACTCCGGGTCGAGCAGGTCGTCCTCGATCCGGGTGACCTTCTCGGCGGACGACTGGATGGTGCGCCGTCGGACCACGCCCAGCGGCTCGGCGGGGGTCGCCTGGTAGAACGCGGCGGCGGCCGGGGCGCGCCAGTCGACCACCAGCGTCTCGGCGTTCTCGCCCCGTACGCCGAGCCGTCCGACGTGCAGCACCTGGCCGGTCCGCAGGTCGAGCCGGCCGAAGACCAGCCCCTCGTGCTCGGCGTCCAGCACGTACCGCCGCTGGGCGGCGTGGAACACCATCGCGTCCCGCTCGACCAGCGCGCCGAAGTTGCCCACCCGGGCCAGCCGGTAGCCCTCCTTCTCGGCCTGCGCCGCCGAGCGGCGCAGTTCGGCCAGGCGGGCGTACACCCGGTCGAGATGCCGCTGCTCGGCGGCGATCTCCTGCTCCAGGGTGGTCTGGTCGGTCAACGTGACGGCTCCTGTGCGACGGCGGCGGCCGGGCGCGGGCGCACGCCAGGCGGAATGAGGGTACGGGCAGCCTGCCACCCCCCTTCGCGGCCATGCCGCGTCCCGCGACGTCCGCCACCCTCCACCGGCCGCTCAGCCGGCCGGAACCGGCTCCGTCGCGCCCGTCGTCGTCGGCCCGGCCGGGCCCGTCCTCGCCGGCCCGGCGGCGCTGATCACCCTCGCGCTGATCTCCGTGGCGCCGATCTCGGTCGCGCCGATCTGCGGCGCGCCGGCCAGCACCCGGTCCAGCACCCCGGCCAGCGCGGCGTTCACCTCGTCCGGGCGCTCCATCATCAGCATGTGCCCGGCGCCCGGGCAGACGGTCAGCTCGGTCACCGGCAGCGCGGCGGTGATCGACTCCGCGCAGGGCGGCGGGGTGAGCCGGTCCCGGTCGCCGACCAGCGCCGCCGCCGGCAGGTGGGCCAGCTCGGCCAGCGTCTCCAGCCGGTGCTGGGCGCCGATCGAGGCGCGGAACCCGCCGATCGAGCGCAGCGAGGCGCGGGCCACCGCCGAGGTGACCAGGCGGATGTCGGACGGGTCGCAGCGGTCGCCGAAGAGCATCCAACGGATGCTCGGGCGCAGTGCGCGCAGCAGCGCCCGTGGCGGGCGCCAGGAGCCGCAGCGGGCCAGCACCCCGGCGCCGGTGGTCTCGGCGATCCGGATCAGCCGGGCGATGCGCGGCGACAGGCCGTAGACCGTGTGCGTGTGCCCCTCGGCGGTGGTCGAGACGAAGACCAGCCCGGCGGTCCGGGCGGCGAAGTGCTCGGGGTGACGGTGGGCGTACTCCATCACGGTCATCCCGCCCATCGAGTGCCCGACCAGCACGACCCGGCCCGTCGGGGCCACCGCGTCGACCACCGCGGCGAGGTCGTCGCCGAGCTGGGCCAGGGTCGCCGTGCGCAGGGCCATGCAGCTGGACCGGCCGTGCCCGCGGGCGTCGTAGGTCACCACCCGGACCCGCGGGCCGAAGCGGGCCGTCAGGTCGGCGAGCTGCCGGTGCCAGGCCCGCCCGTCCAGCGTCCAGCCGTGCAGCATGATCACGGTGACCTCGGCGTCCGCCGGCCCGGTCACCTCCACGTGCAGGATCACGTCGTCGGGAAGCCGTACCTGCTGCTGCTCCGACATCGTGACCTCCCCCGGGCCGTCCGGTCCCCTCATACCGGGTTAACCCGGCGGTAACACCGGCTACCCGTCATGACACCACGCCAACCGTGGTGGTGAGAAGATTCGCATCCCGCCCCGCGCGGCCGGATCCGTGAGCAGGCTGGGGGACATGACCGGTTCGAGCGCGGCGGCGGCGCGGACGCCCCGGGCCGCGCTGGCCGAGCTGCTGACCGGCAACCGCCGCTTCGTCAGCGGGCAGCCGGTGCACGGCCACGACGTCACCGCCGCCGCGGCCGTCGCCTCCGGCGACCAGCAGCCGTACGCGGTGCTGCTCGGCTGCATCGACTCCCGGGTGCCGCTGGAGGCGATCTTCGACCAGACCTTCGGGTCGATCTGCGTGATCCGCACCGGCGCGCACGTGCTGGACCGGGCGGTCTGCGGCTCCATCGAGTACGTGGTGGGCCAGCTCGGGGTGCCGCTGGTGATGGTGCTCGGCCACGAGCGGTGCGGGGCGGTCGCCTCGGCGGTGGACACCCTGCGTACCGGGGAGCGGCCGGGCGGCTCGCTGGCGTACGTGGTGGACCAGATCGCCCCGGCGGTGACCGAGGTGGGGGCGGACGACCCGCGGGCGCACCCGATGGCGGTACGCCGGCACGTGCTGCGCACGGTGGCCACCCTGCGCGCCGACGACCTGCTGAGCGGGCCGGTCGCCGACGGCCGGGTGGACGTGGTCGGCGCCGTCTACGACCTGGCCACCGGCGAGGTCACCCTGCTCGACCGCTGACCGGCCCGCGGCGGTGCAGCCAGGGAGGCGCGTACCCGGACAGACGAAACCGCCCGCCGGGGTGACCCGACGGGCGGTTTCCAATGGCGCTTGGGGGGAGGGCTCAGCCCTCGAAGACGCCGGCCTCGACGAGGCGCTTCTCGGTCTTGTCCCAGCCGTCGCCCGGGTGGGCGGCGGCGAGGTTGTTGATCTCGGCGCGGATCTTGGCGGCGTGGCCGGCGGCGGCCAGCACCCGGATCTCCTCGACGAAGGCGTCCGAGTCGGTGCGCAGGTGCGCGGTCTTGCCGTTGGTCAGGTTCCGCACGTAGGCGTGCTTGCCGCCGTTGAGCGGGATGAGGTACTTGAACTCGCCCAGCACGCTGAGGGCGCCACCCTGGCCAGCCTGGCCGGCCCGGACTGACGCGCGCGCGGTCTTAGAGGTGTTGCTCGCCACGGAGGTACTCCTTGCAAGACGTACGGGAGGACGGAAAACGTCCGGGGGCTGAATGCGGGAGACGCCCGGATGAGCCTCGGCCCGCGAAGATGTACGACGGCGCAGAACCGCCCAGAGAACTGTACACGAACACGATGCCTGGTCGGCCACCGTGCCTGTCCGGAGAGCACAACCGGGTCACCGGTCCGGGTATTTCCCCCGGCGAATTTTCCGATTCCCTGGCGCACCATCTGTCACAGCGTCATCATGTGTTGCAGGAACCACTCGGGTGGTCGAGGTCGTAGGGGAAGACGCACCTCGGTCTCCGGGAGGTCACCGTGCCAACGCGTGGCGTCGTATACGTCCACTCGACCCCGCTCGCCGTGTGCTCGCACGTCGAGTGGGCGATCGCGCGCGTCCTCGCCGCGCCGGTCAACCTGCAGTGGACGGGCCAGCCCGTCGATCCCGGCGCCCGCCGGGCCGAGTGCGGGTGGACCGGTCGCCCGGGGACGGGCGCCGAACTGGCTGCTGCCCTCCGGCAGTGGCCCATGATCCGTTTCGAGGTCACCGAGGAGCCCAGTCCGGGCGCCGACGGTGAGCGCTTCATGTACGTCCCCGGCCGTGGCCTGTTCCGGGCCACCGTCGGCGCGGCCGGCGACATCCAGCTCGGCGAGGACCGGCTGCGCAGCATCATGGCGACCGCCCGCGCCCCGGAGGCGCTGGCACACGCTCTGGACAAGGCGCTCGGCACCGCCTGGGACGCCGAGCTGGAGCCCTACCGGTACGCCGGCGACGGCGCGCCGGTGACGCTGCTCACCCGGGTCGGCTGAGCCGGGCGGCGCACCCGGACAGCCGGTGGGGGACCGGCACACCGCACCGGCCGGCCAACCCGCTCCGGTTGCCGCGACAAGTCGGCAGCGGGTTTGATGGGCCGCGTGCCGACCTCACCGCGACGTGCCGGCGTCGCCCTCGCCGCCCTGACCGCGCTGCTCGTCTCCGGGTGCTCGGCGAAGCCGGAACGACCGGGCCCGGCGCCGAGCCCGTCGGCCTCCGCCACGCCCGGCCCGACCGGCACGCCGGCGGCCGACCCGGCCGCCCGGGCCGCCGCGCTGGTCGGCACGCTCGCCGACGAGGACCTGGTCGGCCAGGTGCTGATGCCCTACGCGTACGGCAGCTCCGCCACCGACGTCACCGCCGCCTCGGCCGCCGGCAACCGGGCCCTCGCCGGGGTCGACACCCCCGCCGAGATGGTCGCGAAGTACCGCCTCGGCGGGCTGATCCTGGTCGGCTTCAGCGCCGACGACCCGACCTCCGGTAACCAGGCCACCACCAACGTCGACAACCCGGCCCAGGTGCGCGGCCTCACCACCGGGCTGCGCGCCGCCGCGGCGAAGCTCCCCGCCGGGGCGGCGCCCTTCCTGATCGGCACCGACCAGGAGTACGGCGTGGTGACCCGGATCACCGACGGGGTGACCACCCTGCCCAGCGCGCTGGCCGCCGGGGCGGCCGACGACCCGGCGCTGACCGAGGCCGCCTGGCGCGCCGCCGGCGCCGAGCTGGCCGCGATGGGGATCAACCTCGACTTCGCCCCGGTCGCAGACGTGCTGGCCACCCGCAGCACGGTGATCGGCTCCCGCTCCTTCGGCGCCGACCCGAAGCGGGCGTCCGGCCAGGTCGCCGGCGCGGTGAAGGGCCTGCAGAGCGCCGGCGTCGCGGCGAGCGTCAAGCACTTCCCGGGGCACGGGCTCAGCGCCGCCGACTCGCACAAGGACCTGCCGGTGATCGGCCAGCCGCGCAAGGAGCTCGACGCCACCGCGTTCCCGCCGTTCACCGCCGGCATCGACGCCGGGGCGATGGCGGTGATGTCGGCCCACCTCGACGTCAAGGCGGTCGACCCGGGCACCCCGGCCACCTTCTCCCGCAAGCTCCTCACCGACGTGCTGCGCGGGCAGCTCGGCTTCCGGGGCGTGGTGATCACCGACGGGATGAACATGGCGCCGGCCAAGCGCTGGTCGCCGGGCGAGGCCGCGGTCCGGGCGCTGCTGGCCGGCAACGACCTGATCCTGATGACGCCGCACGTCGGCCAGGCGTACGACGGGCTGCTCGCCGCGCTGCGCGACGGGTCGCTGCCCCGGCCCCGGCTGGTCGAGGCGGCCACCCGGGTGCTGACCATGAAGTTCCAGCTCGCCGACCGGCCCGCCCCGGCGATGTCCACCCTGAACAGCGCCGAGCACCGCAAGGCGGCGCAGGACCTCGCGGCGGCGGCGGTGACCGTGCTGCGCGGCTCCTGCGGCGCCCCGGTCCGCGGTCCGGTGACCGTCACCTCCTCCGCCGGCCGGGACCACACCCGGGCCGCGCTGACCGAGGCGCTCACCGCGGCCGGGGTGCGGGTGGTGCCGAGCGGCGGCACCAAGGTGCACCTGGTCGGCTACGGCGACGGCGCGGACGACCTGAGCGCCGACGCGGCGGTGACGGTGGCCATGGACACCCCGTACGTGCTGGAGAAGGCGACGTCGCCGACGCTGCTGGCCACCTACTCCTCCAGCCGTACCTCGATGACCGCCCTCGCCGACGTGCTCGCCGGCCGGCAGCGGCCGGGCGGCCGGGCGCCGGTGCGGGTGCCGGGGCTGCCGGCCACCACCTGCGCGGCCTGAGGTCCCCCGCGACCGGCCCGGACGGTCCCCGTCCGGCTGATAGCGTGCGGTGGTCCACCAGGGGAGATACGCGCGGGAGGGGGCGAGCGCCGTGACGCGACCGGAGCCGGCCCTCTCGGTGGTGGTGCCGATGTTCGACGAGGAGAGCGTCCTGCCGCTGTTCGCCCGGCGGATGCGCGCGGTCCTCGACGGCCTCGGCGAGGCGTACGAGGTGGTGGCGGTCGACGACGGCAGCACCGACGGCACCGGGGCGGCGCTGGCCGCGCTGCGCGCCGGCTGGCCCCAGCTGCGGGTGCTGCGGCTGCGCCGCAACAGCGGCCACCAGGCGGCCCTGGTCGCCGGGGTGCTGCGGGCCCGTGGCCGGTACGTGGTCAGCATCGACGCCGACCTCCAGGACCCGCCCGAGGCGATCGTCGAGATGCTCCGCCTCGCCCGCGCCGACGACCTCGACATCGTCTACGGCGTCCGGGTCGACCGCCGCACCGACAGCGCGTTCAAGCGGTGGACCGCGGCCGGCTACTACCGGCTGATGCGCCGCCTGGTGGGCAAGCAGGTGCCCGCCCAGGCCGGTGACTTCCGGCTGCTCAGCCGCGCCGCCGTCGAGGCGCTGCGGGAGCTGCCCGAGCGCAGCCCGGTGCTGCGGCTGGTGGTGCCCTGGCTCGGCTTCCCCAGCGGCGAGGTCGCCTACCAGCGCGACGAGCGGGCCGCCGGGCGGACGAAGTACCCGCTGTCCCGGATGGCCGGGCTGGCCGCCGAGAGCGTCACCAGCTTCTCCGCCGCGCCGCTGCGCTTCGCCACCTGGCTCGGGCTGGCCGGGGTGGCGGTCTGCGGGGTGCTGGTGGTGGTGGCCGTCGTCGCCTGGCTGGCCGGGTCCACGGTCTCCGGCTGGCCCTCGCTCTACGTGGCGGTGCTCTTCCTCGGCGCCGTGCAACTGCTCTGCCTCGGCCTGCTCGGCGAGTACGTGGCCCGAATCTACACCGCCGTGCAGGGTCGGCCGGCGTACTTCGTCGCCGCCGACAGCGCCCACAGCCCGGACAGCGCCCACAGCCCGGACAGCGCCGACAGCCCGGACAGCACCGACATCGCCGACGGCCCTGACAGCCCCGACATCGCCGACGGCGCCGACGGCCCCGCGGCCGGGGTGGACGCCGCCGGCCCGACGGGCGCGGGCGAGTTGGCCGACAGCCTGCGGTGACCGCCCTCGCCACCGGCGACGCCGCCCGCGCCGCCGCCGTGCCGCGCCGCCGGCCGGCTCCGGCCCGCTTCGCGCCGGCCCTGTCCGGGTACGCCGTCGTCGCGGTCACCCTGCTCGCCACCGGCACCCCCGCGGCGGACCTGCTCCGCTACACGCTCTACGCCGCGCTCGCCGTGGCGCTGCCCGGCACGCTGCTCTGGCGCACGCTGCGCCGCCGGCCGCACACCCTGGTCGAGGACGTGGCGATGGGCAGCGCCCTCGGACTGGTGCTGGAGTTGGCCGCCTGGGCCGCCTGCACCGCCGCCGGCCTGCCGGGCTGGCTGCGGCTCTGGCCGGTGGCGGTGCTGCTGCCGTACGCCGCCGCGCCCCGGCTGCGCCGGCACTGGCGGGCCGGCGGGACGACCTCGGTGCCGACCGGCTGGGCCTGGTCGCTCGCCGGGGTGGTCGCCGGGTTCACCCTCTACCTCAGCGAGTCGTTCCTGCGGGTCAACCCGGTGCTGCCCGCCGACGAGGGGCAGGCCCAGTACATCGACCTGGCGTTCCAGCTCTCGCTGGCCGGCGCGGCCACCCACCAGGTGCCTCCGGAGGTTCCCCAGGTCGCCGGCGAGCCGCTGCACTACCACTGGTTCGGCTTCGCCCACCTCGCGGCGGCCAGCATGGTCAGCGGCGTCGACCTGCCCACGGTCTTCTTCCGGCTCGCCGTGCCGGCGCTCTGCGCGCTCGCCGCCGTGCTGGTCGCGGTGGTCGGCTGGCGGGTCACCGGCCGGCCGTACGCCGGGGTGGTCGCCGCCGGACTGATGTTCACCGTCGGGGAGTTCGGCTTCGAGAACGGGCTGCGGCAGCTCTTCGGCAGCCAGGTCACCTTCATCGTCTGGGGCAGCCCGTCGATGACGTACAGCTGGGTGCTGCTGCTGCCGCTGATCGCCGTGCTGGCCGAGATCGTCGGCCGGGCCCGGGGCAGCACGGTCCCGCCGGTGGGCCGGGGCGCCTGGGTGCTGGCGGTCCTGCTGCTCGCCGCCTCCACCGGGGCCAAGGCCAGCTCGGTTCCGGTGGTGCTGGCCGCGCTGGCGTTCACCGTCGCCGTGCTGCTGGTGACCCGGCGGCGGCCGCCCCGGCCGGTGCTCGTCGCGGCGGCGCTGGCCCTGGCGGCGCAGCTGTTCGCCACCGCCGTCCTCTTCGCCTTCGAGAGCCACGGCGTGACCGTGGAGCCCTTCTCCGGGCTGCGCCCGTACGTCGGCGAGGGGCACTCGGGCCCGGTGACCGCGCTGCTCTGGGCCGGGGTCCTGGTCGCCTTCCTGCTCAACCTCCAGCTCCGCCTCGCCGGCGTGGTGGCGCTGCTGAGGCTGCGCCGGTGGCGGCTGGAGCCGGCGCAGGTCTTCCTGCTCGGCGGGGCGCTGGCCGGTCCGGCGGTCTACCTGCTGGTCGCCCACCCGGGCAGCAGCAACCAGTACTTCACCCGGACCGGCTTCGCCTTCGGGGTCCTGCTGTCCGGGTGGGGCTTCGTCGAGTTGCTGGACCGGGCCGCGCTCACGACGCGGGGACGGGTACTGCTCGGCGCGGGCGCGACCGGCCTCGCGCTGGCGCTGACCGCGTACCAGTTGCGCTTCCCGGCGACCGTGCCGCCGGACCGGCCGTACGCCGCGGTGCTGCCGCTGCTCTGCTGGGCGGCGGCCCTGCTGGTGGCGATCGTCCTGGTGGCCCTGCTCTGGCCGGGTCTGGTCGACCGCTGGCCCGGGCTGGCCGGCCGCGGCCCGCTGGTGCTGCTCACCGCCGTGCTGGTGGCCGGCGCGCCGGGCCTGGTGCTCGACGCCTCGGCGGCCCGGTACTTCACCAACGGCGGGGCGTACGCGGTGGAGCGGATGCCGGCGTCCCGGGTGCAGGCGGCCCGCTGGGTGCGCGCGCACAGCGCGCCGGAGGACGTGCTGGCGACCAACGTGCACTGCCGGGCGGTGGTGAGCGGCTGGTGCGACGCCCGCTCGTTCTGGCTCAGCGGCTACGCCGAGCGGCCGGTGCTGGTGGAGGGCTGGGCGTTCGCGCCCCGGATGGTGGGCCTGCCCCAGGGCCCGTACGCCCCGTTCTGGGACGCCGAGCGGCTGCGCGCCAACGACGCCGCGTTCACCGCGCCCACCGCCGCCGGACTGGCCGAGCTGCGCGACCGGTACGGCGTGCGCTGGCTGGTGGTCGACCGCACGGTGGACCCGGAGTCCCCGGACCTGGCCGAGCTGGCCGACCTGCGTTATGAGAACGCCCGGCTGGCCGTCTACCGCCTGCGCTGACGCCCGGCCCGCCCCGGCGGGCCGGGCGCCCGGCGGTCACTTCGGCAGGTTGGTGCTCGACTTGACCAGCTGGTACGCCGGGAGCATCGCCTCGAACTCCTCGTCGTCCGACCCGCCCAGGGTGACCAGGATCTTGCCGTACAGGCTGGAGACCAGGATCGCCCGCTTGCGGCCGTCGTCTCCGGTCCAGGTCGCCTCGAACGAGTCCAGCGGACCGGCCTTGGTGCGCCGGTACTGCCGCTCCTCGGCCGGGCCGTAGTCGTCGATGAACTTGTCCAGGGTGATCTGCGGCGTCCGGGGCGTCGCCCCCTCGACCCGCCAGACCCGCAGGAAACCGATCTGCCCGGCCGGCTTCGCGTCGATCTCGCAGAGCAGCACGGCCGGCCCGATCCGGAAGTCCGTACCGGCGGTCACCGCCTTGACCTTCCACTTCGCCGGCACCGAGAAGGTGATCGGCAGCGGGCAGGTGCTGCCCTTCGGGCCGACCGTGGTGCGGGCGGCGGCCGGGGCGACCTCGTCGTACCAGGGTGGACCGGCGGCGAGCGGCGAGGCGGTCGGGCTGGCCGACGGCGACGGCGACGGCGCCACGGCGGGTTCCGTCGCGTCCTCGGCGCAGCCGGTCGCCACGGTCAGGGTCAGCGCGGCCAGTACGGCCACCCGTCGAATCATCTGTCACGTCCCCCGTCGAATCTCGAGCCGTCGATGCGACGGCCGGCAGATGCTAGCGGACGGCGACTCCACCGTGGGTCAGTGGCTCAGGTCGGGCGGTGGGCGCGGAGCATCAGCGAGACCCCGGGCAGCGACCGCACCGGCAGGTACCGCTCGGCGGTGACGACCGTGCGCAGCCCCAGGTTGACCAGCGGGTGCAGGTCGCCCAGGTCGCTGCCGGTGGAGGTGCGGCGCCGCCAGGCGGCGACCGGGCGCAGCAGCACGTTCCAGCTCCACAGCTCGTCGACCACCAGGCCGGCCTTCTCCACCACCGCCCGCAGCGACTCCCGCTCGTACCGACGAACGTGTCCGACCGCCACGTCGTGGGCCGACCAGAGCGCCATGTCGCAGGGCACCGCGATCAGGGCCGTCCCGCCGGGGCGCAGCGTGCGGCGGATCTCGGCGGCGGCGAGGTGGTCCTCGTCGAAGTGTTCGAGGATGTCGAAGGCGACCACCAGGCTGAGGGTCGCCGATCCGACGGGCAGGTGCCGGGCGTCGGCCCGGATCACGTCGAGCCCGCGTTCCCGGGCCACCCCGGCGCCCTCGGCGCTGTACTCCAGGGCCAGCGGGCGCCACCCGTGCGCCCGCAGCACCCGGGTGTTGCCGCCGCCGGCCGCGCCGACGTCCAGCGCCCGCCCGGGTCGCGCCCCGGCGGCGGCCAGCCGGCGCAGCGACCGGGCCAGCAGGGCCCGCCGCTCGCGGTACCACCAGTGGGTGTCCTCGAGCGCGGCGAGCTTACGGATCTCCGTCGCTTCCACGGCGTGCTCCTCGCGGGTTCGGCGGCCCCCACCCTAGCGGCCCGCATGGCAGCCGGCCGGTCGGTGACGTGATCGACTCTGTTCCGGCGACATGGCGGTGTCCTGCTCGCGGCGATGCCGCCGTTCCGGCAACCCGAAGTCGATCAACAAAGGGGGGCGCGAGCCGACCGAGACGCGGTCACGGTCCGCGCCGGGATGGCGCGGACCCTGACCGGTACGACCGGTGCTACAGCGGGATGTTGCCGTGGGCGCCCCGTGCGGCGGGTGCCCCGGCGAGCGCCTCGGCGATCCGGCGCCGAGTCTCCTCCGGCTTGATCACGTCGTCCACCACGCCGATCTCCAGCGCCCGGTTCACCCCGCCGGCGACCCGGGTCTGCTCCTCGATCAGCTGCGCGCGCAGCGTCTCGCGCTCCTCCGCCGGGGCGGCGGCGAGCTTCTTGCGGTGCAGGATGTTGACCGCCGCGCTGGCGCCCATCACCGCGACCTCCGCGGTCGGCCAGGCGAACACCGCGGTCGCGCCGAGCGAGCGGGAGTTCATCGCGATGTACGCCCCGCCGTACGCCTTGCGGGTCACCAGGGTCACCCGCGGCACCACCGCCTCGGCGAAGGCGTGCAGCAGCTTCGCCCCGCGCCGGACCACGCCGTCCCACTCCTGACCCAGGCCGGGCAGGTAACCGGGCACGTCGACCAGCACGATCAGCGGCACCCCGAGCGAGTCGCACATCCGCACGAAGCGGGCCGCCTTCTCGGCGCTGGACGCGTCGAGGCAGCCGCCCAGCCGCAGCGGGTTGTTGGCGATCACGCCGACGGTCCGGCCGGCGAACCGGCCGAGCGTGGTGACCACGTTCGGCGCCCACTTGGCGTGCAGTTCCACGCCGGGGGCGTCCAGCAGCGCCTTGACCACCGGCTTGACGTCGTACGCCCGGTTGGTCTCGGCCGGCATCTTCGCCAGCAGGTCGTGCCCGTCCTCGACGCCGGTCGCCACGTCGTCGGGGGAGAGCCGGCCCTGGCGGCCGAGCAGCGCGGCGAGCTTGCGCGACTCGACCATCGCCGCCTCGTCGTCGGCGCAGGTCACGTGCACCACACCGGAGCGCCGGCCGTGCGGCTCGGGGCCGCCGAGCCGCTCCATGTCGACCTGCTCGCCGGTGACGCTGCGGACCACCTCGGGGCCGGTGACGAAGATCCGCCCGGCGCCGCTCATCACCACGATGTCGGTCAGCGCCGGCCCGTACGCCGCACCACCGGCCGCCGGACCGAGCACCACCGAGATCTGCGGCACCCGGCCGGAGGCGCGCACCATGGCGGCGAAGACCTGCCCGACGGCGTCGAGCGCGACCACGCCCTCGGCCAGCCGGGCACCGCCGGAGTGCCAGAGGCCGAGCACCGGCACCCGCTCCCGGACGGCGGTGTCGATCGCGTCGACGATGTGCCGGCACCCCTCGGTGCCCATCGCGCCGCCCATCTTCGTGGCGTCCGTGGCGTACGCGATCGCCGGCGTGCCGTCGATCTCACCGCGCGCCCAGAGGACGCCGGAGGTGTCCCGCGGTGCCAGCAGGCGCAGCGAACCGGCGTCGAACAGGGCCCGGAGGCGCAGCTCCGGATCCCGGTAGTCCACGGTGGATGCGTCCGCACCAACGGCGGTGGTGGTCACGTGAGCCTCCAAGGCTGTGGTCTCAGGCCCGCGTGAAGACGAGAGCCACGTTGTGTCCGCCGAAGCCGAACGAGTTGTTCAGCGCGGCGGGGATGTCCATGTGGCGCGCCTTGTTGGCGGCCACCTCCAGAGTGAGGCCGTCGTCCGGGTCGTCGAGGTTGATCGTCGGGGGTACGACACCGTCGCGGATCGCCAGGATCGTGGCGATCGACTCCAGCGCGCCCGCCGCGCCGAGCAGGTGACCGGTCATGGACTTGGTGGCGGTCAGCACCGGGTGGTCGCCGAGCGCCTCGTGCAGCGCCTTGATCTCGGCGATGTCGCCGACCGGCGTCGAGGTGGCGTGCGCGTTGACGTGCACGATGTCGGACTTCGCCACGTCCGCGTCGGCGATCGCCTTGGCGATGGCCCGGATCGCTCCCGCACCGTCCGGGTGCGGCTGGACGATGTCGTAGCCGTCGGAGGTGATGCCCGAACCGGCCAATCGCGCGTACACCCGGGCGCCCCGGGCGGCCGCGTGCTCGGCCCGCTCCAGCACCAGGATGCCGGCGCCCTCGCCGAGCACGAACCCGTCGCGGCCCTTGTCCCAGGGGCGGGAGGCCCGCTCCGGCTCGTCGTTGCGGGTCGACATGGCCCGCATCGAGCTGAACCCGGCGATCGGCAGCTGGTGGATGACCGCCTCGGTGCCGCCGGCCACCACCACGTCGGCCCGGCCGGCACGGATCATGTCCATGCCGAGCGCGATGGCCTCCGCGCCGGTCGCGCAGGCGCTGGCCACCGAGTGGACGCCCGCCCGGGCGCCCAGCTCCAGCCCCACCCAGGCGGCGGGGCCGTTGGGCATCAGCATCGGGATGGTGTGCGGGGAGACCCGGCGCGGGCCGGACGCCTCCAGGATGTCGTCCTGGGCGAGCAGGGTCAGCGCGCCGCCGATGCCGGAGCCGACGCTGACGCCCAGCCGGTCCGGGTCGGGCCCGGAGTCGGCCAGGCCGGCGTCCGCCCAGGCCTGCTGCGCCGCGATGATCGCGATCGCCTCGGAACGGTCGAGCCGACGGAGCTTGACCCGGTCCAGCAGGCCGGCCGGGTCGACCGCCAGCTGAGCCGCGATCCGGACCGGCAGCTGCCCGGCCCACTCCTGGGTGAGCGCACTCACCCCGGAGTGGCCGGCGAGCATGGCGTCCCAGGTCGACGCGACGTCCCCGCCCAGCGGGGTGGTCGCGCCGAGCCCGGTGACGACGACGTCGATGCGACTCATGATCAGGACTGCGCCGCGATGTAGGTGACGGCGTCGCCGACGGTCTTGAGGTTCTGCACCTCGTTGTCCGGGATCTTGACGCCGAACTTCTCCTCGGCCGCCACCACGACCTCCACCATGGAGAGCGAGTCGACGTCGAGGTCGTCGGTGAAGGACTTCCCCTCGGCCACGTCGTCCGGGTTCACCCCGGCAACCTCTTCGAGGATCTCGGCGAGGCCGGTGGTGATCTCGTCACGGGTCATTTCGGTTGGTTCCTCTCATCGGGGGTTACTCGGCGGCCGGCGACGTGCCGACCACCGCTCCTCGGCGCTGGCGCGCCGGAGGGGGTCTCAGGGGCAGCGGACGACCTGACCGGCGTAGGTCAGGCCGCCGCCGAAGCCGAACAGCAGCACCGGGGCGCCCGAGGGCACCTCGCGCCGTTCGATCAGCTTGGACAGGGCCAGCGGCACACTCGCCGCCGAGGTGTTGCCGGACTCGACGATGTCCTTGGCGATGATCGCCTGCGGGATGTTCAGCCGCTTCGCGATGCCGTCGATGATCCGCGCGTTGGCCTGGTGCGGCACGAACGCGGCCAGCTCCGACGGGTCGACCCCGGCCCGCTCGCAGGCCTGCAGGGCGAGCGGCGCCAGCGCGGTGGTGGCCCAGCGGAAGACCGCCTGACCCTCCTGCGCGATGTACGGGCGCCAGCCCTCGATGCGTACCGCGTCGCTCTTCTCCGGCACCGAGCCCCAGACCACCGGGCCGACCCCGGCGGGCTCGCCCTCGGCGGCGGCGGTGACCACCGCGGCCCCGGCGCCGTCGCCGAAGATGATGCAGGTGGAGCGGTCGGTCCAGTCGGTGAAGTCGGAGAGCTTCTCCGCGCCGACGACGATCGCGTTGCGCGCCGCCCCGGCCCGGATCGCGTGGTCCACGGTGCCGAGGGCGTACGCGAAGCCGGAGCAGGCGGTGTTGATGTCGTACGCGCCCGGGGCGGCGATGCCCAGCTTGGCGGCGACCCGGCAGGCCACGTTCGGGCTGCGGTCGATCGACGTGCAGGTGGCCACGACGACCAGGTCGATGTCGGCGGCGGTGAGGCCGGAGTTGGCCAACGCCTTGCCGGCGGCGGCGGTCGCCATGTCGGCCACCGTCTCCCCGTCGGCGATCCGCCGGGTGACGATGCCGACCCGGTCCCGGATCCACTCGTCGTTGGTGTCGACGAGCTGGGCGATGTCGTCGTTGGTGACGACGCGGGAGGGCTGGTAGTGGCCCATCGCGAGGATCCGACTGCCGGTCATACATGGCCTCCGATGCGGGCGAGGGGTTGGCCCGGCGCGACCGGGTCGTCGTGGTGGGCGAGCCACTCGGTGAGCAGGCCGCTGTCGTGCGCGGTCACCTCGACCGGCCCCTGCCGGGTCGCGATGTGGCCGATCACCTGGCCGGTGCGCAGGTCGGCGCCCTCAGCGAGGTCGGCGGCCGGTTCGAAGGTCCCGGCGGCGGGGGAGACCACCACCCGGAACTGGACCACCGGCTCGTGGCCGCGCAGCCCGCTGTGCCGGGCGATCAGGTCCCGCGCGGCCGGTAGGTCGTCGGGGGTGTTGAGGGTGACGATCTCGGGGACGCCGGTGGCCTTCAGCTCCCGCTTGAGCAGCCCGGCCAGGGTGCCGGCCGGGGGCAGCTCGACCACGCCGGTGACCCCGAGGTCGGCCAGGGTGCGCATGCACAGGTCCCAGCGGACCGGCGCGGTGACCTGGCGGACCAGCCGCTGCACCATCTCCCGGCCGTGGTTGACCGCCGAACCGTCGAGGTTGGACAGCAGGATCCGGGCCGGCTCGGCCGGGGTGATCCCGGCGGCCACACCGGCCAGCGCGGCCTCGGCCGGGGCCATGTACGGGGTGTGGAAGGCGCCGGCGACCTTGAGCCGGGTGATCCGGGCCTTCGCGGGCGGCTCGGCGGCGAGCTTGTCCAGCGCGTCGAGCGCCCCGGCGGCGACGATCTGGCCGGCGCCGTTGCGGTTGGCCGGGTGCAGCCCGTGCGCCGTGATCGCGGCGAGCACCTCGTCCGGGTCGCCGCCGAGCACGGCGGCCATCCCGGTGGGCTCCAGGGCGCAGGCGGCGGCCATCTCCCGGCCGCGTACCCCGGCGAGGGTGATCGCCGCCTCGGCCGGGAGCACCCCGGCGAGGGCGGCGGCGCCCAGCTCGCCGACGCTGTGGCCGGCGGTGACCGCGACGTCGTACATCGGCAGGTGCTCGGCGGCGAGCAGGGCCGCCGCGACCAGCAGCGGCTGCGTCCGGGCGGTGTCCTTGATCTCGTCGGCGTCGGCCTGGGTGCCGAGGTGCACCAGGTCGACCCCGGCGAGCGCGGACCACCACCGCAGGCGGGCCTCGGTGCCGGGCAGGTCGAGCCAGGGAGTCAGGAAGCCGGGTTTCTGGGAACCCTGGCCGGGAGAGAGTACGGCGAGCACGTCTATGACTCTCCTGGATACCTCCGGGTAGCGCTGTGTCGGCACCGACCAAACCGCACTAGAACCTTTGGAGGGATCCTACAAAAATCAATGGCGGTCATCACCCGTCTGTGAGGTTTTCCTGACGCCTGGGGTCATTGTCTGGGTCGGGACGGCAGGGACCGCCGGGACGACCGGGTCGAGCCGCCCGACGGTCAACGCCACCTGGAGGGCGAACGCGTCCCGGGGCGACAGCGGCGAGAAGCCGGTGACCTCGGCGATCCGGCGCAGCCGGTAACGGACCGTGTTCGGGTGCACGAACAGCGACCGGGCCGCGCTCTCCAGCGTCCCGCCCGCGGTGAAGAAGGCGTCCAGGGTCTCCAGCAGCTCGCCCCCGGCGCGCACCAGCGCCGCGTAGACGTCGTGCCGCAGCCGCCGGCGGGCCTCGGCGTCCCCGGCGAGGGCGCGCTCGGGCAGCAGCTCCGCCGCCGACACCGGGCGCGGCGCGGTCGGCCAGGCCGGCGCGGCGCGGAACCCGGCGAGCGCCGCCCGCGCCGACTCCGTCGCCTCGTCCAGGCTGGGTACGGCCGGCCCCACCACCACAGGCCCCTCGCCGAACGCGGGCAGCAGCTTCTCGGTGGCGGCCAGCGGGTCCGCCGCCCCGCCGAGCACGATGACGAGCCGGTCGCCGTGCACGCCGCCGATCACCTCCACGCCGATCCGGCGGGCCTGCCGGTAGACGGTGTGCAGCACGGCGGCCACCTCCCCGCCGGGGGAGCGGCCCACCGCCACCGCCACCGGCGGCGCGTCCGACCAGCCCAGTGCCGCCGCTCGGCTGGCCAGCACGTCGGGGGAGTCGCCGCGCAGCAGCGCGTCGACCAGCAGCGCCTGGAGCCGGGCGTCCCACGACCCGCGGGACTCGGCGGCCCGGGCGTACACCCGGGCGGCGGCGAAGGCGATCTCCCGGGAGAACCGCAGCACCGCCTCGCGCAGCTGCTGCTCCTCGCCCGGGGCGGCCAGGTGCGACACCTGCTCCTCGACCACGTCGATGGTCACCTTGATCAGCGCCACCGTCTGCTGGAGGCTGATCGAGCGCGCGAGGGCCTCCGGCGCGGTGGCGAAGACCTCGTCGGAGACCTCCTGGGTGCTGTCCGCGCTGCCGCCGCCCGAGCGCAGCCACTGCACCAGGGACCGGGCCCCGGCCTGGGCCACCAGCATGACCCAGGAGCGCTGGTCGGCCGGGAGCTCCCGGAACCAGGGCAGGCTCTCGTCCATCCGGGCCACGCTGGCGGTGGCCAACGCCCCCGCCGCCCGTTCGATCCGGCGGAGCGTGGCCGACAGCTCCATCCCGCCCGGCTCGCTCACCGGTCCAGCCTGACATGTGCTGACCTGGCCATCCACGCCGGGCGGTCACCGGGGCGCGGTCAGCCCCAGCTCCTGGGCCAGGATGGCCGCCTGCACCCGGCTGCGCAGCTCCAGTTTCGCCAGGATCCGGCTCACGTGGGTCTTGGTGGTGCTTTCCGCCATCGCCAGTCGCTGCGCGATCTGCTGGTTGGACAGCCCGGCACCGAGACAGGCCAGCACGTCGCGCTCCCGGGGGGTCAGGGCCGCCACCGCCGACCGGGCGGCCGCCGGCGCGGCCGGAGCGCTGCGGGCGAACGCCGTGATCAGCCGGCGGGTCACCGCCGGGGCGATGATCCCCTCGCCCCGCGCGACGGTCCGCACCGCCGCCACCAGCCCCGCCGCGTCGGTGTCCTTGAGCAGGAAGCCCGCCGCGCCGGCCCGCAGCGCGGCGAAGACGTACTCGTCGAGGTCGAAGGTGGTGAGCACCAGCACGTCGGCCAGCTGATCGGCGACGATCTCCCGGGTGGCGGAGATCCCGTCGAGCCGGGGCATCCGGACGTCCAGCACGGCCACGTCCGGGCGCAGCTCGCGGCAGAGCCGTACCGCCTCCTCGCCGTCCCCCGCCTCGCCGACCACATCGATCTCCGGGGCGCTCGACAGGATCAGCGTCAGTCCGGCCCGCACCGCCGCCTGGTCGTCGGCGAGCACCACCCGCACCCCGGCGGTCACCCGGACGCCCCGGTGGGCAGGGCGGCCACCACCCGCCACCGCCCGTCGTGCGGCCCGGCGGAGAACCGCCCGTCCAGCAGCGCCGCCCGTTCCCGCATGCCGATCAGTCCGGCGCCGGCGCCCGGCAGCCGCCCGTTCCCGCCGCCGATCGGGTTCTCCACCGTCACCACCACCTCCGCCGGCTCGTACGCCACGCTGAGCTCCGCCGCGCCCGCGCCGTGCCGCAGCGCGTTGGTCAACGACTCCTGCACGATCCGGTACGCCGCCAGGTCGACCCCGACCGGCAGCGGCCGGGGTGTCCCGGTGACGGTGGCGTGCACCGCCAGCCCGGCCGCCCGCATCCGCGCAATCAGCCGGTCCAGCTCGTCGAGGCGTACCCGGGTCGGGCCCTCGGCCGGGTCCTCGCCGGCCGGGCCCCGGAGCAGGCCGATCAGCTGGCGCATCTCGGCCATGCCCTGCACGCTGCTCTCCCGGATCACCCGCAGCGCCGCGTCCACCCGGTCGCGGTCCAGCCCGGGCGCGGAGAGGACCGCGGTGGCGTGCAGGGCCACCGCGCTGAGGTGGTTGGCCACCACGTCGTGCAGCTCCCGGGCCATCCGCGCCCGCTCGGCGAGCACCGCCTGCCGACGGTCCAGCTCGGCCAGCCGGGCGGTCTGCTCGGCCCGGGCCCGCTCCGCCGCCGCCTGGTCGCGGTACTGGCGCACGCTGACCCCGGTGAGCACGGGCAGCACTCCGGCCAGCACGAACGGCACCCCGGCGGCGACGCCGCGCCAACCCCACCGCAGCGCGCCGACCGCCGCGCCGGCCGCGCTCAGCCCGACCGTGGCCCCCAGCAGCCACCGCCACAGCCGGGACGGGCCGTACACGCAGGCGTCGTAGAGCACCTGGGTGTAGATCAGGGCGGTGCCCAGCGACACCCCGAGCGCCGTGTCGGCCAGCACCGCGCCGGTGCCGAGGGCCAGGCTGGTCCGGGGAGCCGCCCGGCGCAGCCCGACCGCCACGCAGATCACCGCCAGCGGCGCCAGGAACAACGCCTCCGGCACCGGCGGCCGCCAGGGGAACTGGGGCTGGAACCCGATGCCGTAGAGGACCAGGCCACCGGCGAGCGAAGCCCCGGCCAGCGCCAGGTCGCGCCCGGGCGTGCCGGAGCCGATCCAGGCCGGCGTCCGCATGACCCGATCCCACCACACCCCGCGCCGCCCGCCCTCCGCCCGCGGGAGGAGCCCGCGCGCCGACGTCTCCGCCGAAGGAGGTACCCGGCCGGCGCCGTCCCGCCGGGTCCGTCGAAGGATGGACCCGCATCTCGTTCCCGCCGTCGAGGCGGCGCCGTCCCGCCCCGGGGACGCTGGACACCGACGACGGGGAGGTACGGATGCTGCTGGCGGTGATCGCCGCGTGCGAGGTCGGGTTCTGGGTGCTGCTCGGCGCCGGACTGGTCGCCCGCTACCTGCTGCGCCGGCCACGGCTGGGCGCGGCGCTGCTGGTCGGTGTGCCCCTGGTCGACCTGGTGCTGCTGGTGGCGACGGTGCTGGACCTGCGCCGGGGCGCCACCGCGAACGTCACCCACGGGCTGGCGGCGGCGTACCTCGGCTTCTCGGTGGCGTTCGGCCACTCGATGGTCCGCTGGGCCGATCAGCGCTTCGCCCACCGCTTCGCCGGCGGGCCGCCGCCGGTCCGGCCGCCCCGGCACGGTCCGGCCCGCACCCGCCACGAGTGGCGGGAGTGGGGCAAGGCGCTGCTCGGCTGGGCGATCTCGTGCGCCCTGCTCGGCGCGGCGATCAGCTACGTCGACGACGCCGAGCGCACCCGCGAGCTGGTGAACTGGATCCGCACCCTCACGGTGGTCATCGTGATCTGGCTGGTCGCCTTCCCGGTCTGGGAGACGATCTTTCCGCGCCGCCCGAAGCGCTGACACCCGGGTACGCGCTGCACACGGCGTCGGTGCCGGCCAGTACGGTGACGTGGGCGCCGGGGCGATTTCCCGGCGCGCGACGCGAGCGTGAGGAGACCGGGATGGCGCACGGGGAGGCCGAACACGGCTGCGCCCAGGGCGAGCCCTGCCGGCTCGGCAACCACGAGCAGCAGGGGCCGCTGCGGCCCCACCGCCGGCTCGCGGCGGTGCCCTGCCCGACCGAGCAGGCCGGCCGGCCGCCCGAGCGGGCCGACGACGAGGTGGCGGTGCCCCGGCAGCGGCCCGCCGAACCGGCGACGCCGGAGGCGGTGCCGTCCCGGCCGCGCGGCGTCGAGGCGGGCCCGCGCCCGCCGGTCGGCGACCCGGCCGCGTCCGGCGAGCCCGACCCGACCACCCCCCGGGCCTGCCGCAGCGACCTGGCCGGCTGGGCCGGCGCGCACCGGCACGGTCCGGTCCGCCCCAGCCGCCGCCCCGACCGCCGGGAGCGGCCCCCGCACCGCTGGTGCTGACCACCCGGCGGCCGTCCGGCCGTTAGCGTGGGCAGGGTGAAGGCGATCGCGATCGACGCGTACGGCCCGGCCGACCAGCTCGCCCTACGAGACCTGCCGGACCCGCCGGTGGGCCCCGACACGGTGCTGGTGCGGGTGCGCGCGGCGGGCGTGAACCCGGTCGACTGGAAGGTCCGCGAGGGCCACCTGGCCGCCGCGATCCCCGGTCACTTCCCGCTGGTACCCGGCTGGGACGCCGCTGGCGAGGTGGTCGCCTTGGGACCGGCGGTGGCCGGGTTCGCGGTCGGCGACGAGGTGATCGGGTACGTCCGTCGCGACGACCTCCAGTACGGCACGTACGCCGAACTCGTCCCGGCCCCCGAGCGCTGCCTGGCCGACAAGCCGTCGCAGGCGACCTGGGCGGAGGCCGCCGGCCTGCCGCTGGCCGGGCTCACCGCGTACCAGGCGTTGCAGGCGGCGCGCACCGGCGCGGGGGACACCGTGCTGGTGCACGGGGCCTCGGGCGGGGTCGGTCACCTGGCGGTGCAGGTGGCCCGGGCGCTCGGCGCCGACCGGGTGATCGGCACGACGAGCGAGGCCAACCACGACTTCGTCCGCGCGCTCGGCGCGGAGCCGGTCAGCTACGGTGCCGGCCTGGCCGACCGGCTCTGCGCGGTCGCGCCCGACGGGATCGACGTGGCGCTGGACCTGTTCGGCGGGGAGGCGCTGGACGTCTCCGCCGCGCTGCTCGCCCGCCCGGCCCGGCTGATCTCCACCGCCGACCCGGAGCACGTGACCCGGCTCGGCGGCAGCTACGTCTTCGTCAAACCGTCCACCCAGGACCTCACCGTGCTGGCCGGGCTGGTCGACGCCGGCCGGCTGACCGTGCACGTCGAACGGACGTTCCCCCTGGCGCGGGCCGCGGACGCGCAGCGCCTGGTGGCAGCGGGGCACGTCCGCGGCAAGGTGGTGCTGGAGGTCTGAGCCTGCCGGAGGTCTGCGCCGCCCGGGTGGACGGCTCAGCGGGTACGGCGGCGGACCAGCAGCGCGATCCCGGCCAGCCCGGAGGTGATCACCAGCATCACCCCCGCGTTCAGCAGCAGCAGGCGCTGCAACTCGCTGATCGCGGCGTCGATGTCCCGGCCCGGGTCGAGGGCGTCCTCCGGGATGACCCGCTCACCGCCGCCGACGCCGCCGCTGACCGTGTCGAACTGCCGCTCCAGCGGCACCCCGGCGGTACGCAGCGTCTCCGACATGTTGAGCCGGCCGAGGAACCAGCCGGCGCTGGTCTTGCGGGAGTCCGGCTGCTTGGCCGGCCGGTAGGCCCGGGGCCCGCCCTTGGCCAGCGGGTAGAGGTCGAAGGTCTGCTTCGGCACGTCCCCGGCGAGCACCACGATCGTGTACTTCGGACCGAGGTCGGCGGGCTTGGGACCGGCGGCGGCGCCGCTGCGGCCGAACCAGTTGACCTGGTCGATCACCGCGAGCACGTGGGCCGGCTGGCTGTCGGCGCGCAGCCGCAGCGGCTCGGTCAGCCCGTCGCCGGTGATGTCCACCCCGGCCGGGGGCGGCTTCGGGGCGGCCCGTTCCACGCCGGTGGCCTGCGCGGGCGCGGCCATCCCGATGCTGAGCACCACGGCTGCCGCCATCGCGGCCACCACGCCGAGCAGCCGCCTCACCCTTCCGACCATCGCCGCCTCCTCGCCCCGTTCGATGGATGGCTGTGCTGCAGGGTCACGCGTTGGTCGTCGATGGCGGTGACCATGCCCGCAGGCCGGGGATCCCCCATCTCAAAGACTCCGCAGAACGGCGCTAGGTTGCAGCTGCTGGACCATTATCTGGAACTATCTGCGATCCGGGCCCGACTAATGGTCAGCCGTTGATCAGCGGGCGGATCGTACCTTTGCGGAGGGGTTCATGGGGGGCAGGGTCGCACGTACGGCGCGTACCTCGCTAGCGGTTACGGGCGTGGCGCTCGGTGTGTCGTTGCTGCTGCCGGCGACGCCGGCAGCCGCGCACAACTCGCTGACCGGCAGCGACCCGGCCGACGGCGCGCGGGTCGCCGCGGCGCCCGCCCGGATCGAGCTGCGTTTTCTGTCCAGGGTCGACCCGGCTACGACGAAGATCACAGTGGTCGGGCCGGACAACGTGCCGGCCGCCGGCGCCGCGCCGCGCTTCGCCGGCAGCCGGGTCGCCGTGCCGTTCAAGCCCGGAAAGGCCGGCCTCTACATCGTCGGCTACCAGCTCTCGTCCAGCGACGGCCATCCGGTGAAGGGGGAGGTGCGCTTCACCCTCACCACCGGCACGCCGGCCGATCCGGCCTCGCCGTCGCCGTCGCCGTCCTCGGCGGCCCCGTCGCCGTCCGTCGGGACGGCGTTGCCGCCGACGGGCGCCGCGACGACGGCCGGTCCGGCCGTCCCGGCTGCCCGATCCGACGACGACGGCACGCCGGTCTGGCCCTGGCTGGTCGTCGCCGGGCTGGTGGTGGCCGGGCTCGGCGCCGCCCTGCTGCGCCGCCGCGCCACCCGCTCCTGACCGGTCCCGCACGGTCCCCGGCCGGGGATCGAGGCCGTACCGGCGTGACCGGGTTCGGTCACCGGGTCCGACGCAGCTACGACGAAGGGCCCGCCGGGGAACCGGCGGGCCCTTCTCGGGTACGGCTCAGACCAGGCGGACCCGGGCGGCGCGCAGCCGGGCCAGGGTGCGCTCCCGGCCGAGCACCTCCAGGGACTCGAACAGCGGCAGCCCGACGGTGCGGCCGGTGACCGCGACCCGGACCGGGGCCTGCGCCTTGCCCAGCTTCAGGCCGCGCTCGGCGCCCACCGCCTCCAGGGCCGCCTTCAGCGACTCGGCGTCCCACGACTCCAGCGCCTCGTACGCGGCGATCGCCGCGTCCAGCAGCTCGGCCGCGCCCTCCTTCATCGCCTTGGCCCAGGCGGCCTCGTCGATCAGCGGGTCGGCCAGGAAGAGGAAATCGACGTTCGGCACGATCTCGCTGAGCACCGCGATCCGGGTCTGGGCCAGCGGCGCCACCGCCGCGAACGCCTCGGCGTCGAACTCGGCCGGCTGCCACGGCGGCGGGGCGATCGTCTCGGTGCCGGTCAGCCAGGGCTGGCAGGCGGCCACGAACTCGTCGACCGGCAGGGCGCGGATGTACTCGCCGTTGAACGCGCGCAGCTTCTTCTCGTCGAAGAAGGCGGGGGAGGGGTTGACCTCCTCCAGCCGGTACTCCTCCTCGATGACCGACCAGGGCACGATCTCCCGGTCGCCCGACGGCGCCCAGCCGAGCAGCATCAGGTAGTTGCGCATGGCGTCGGCGAGGTAGCCCTCGTCCCGGTACGCCTCCAGGGCGACCTTGTCGCGGCGCTTGGAGAGCTTCTGCCGCTTCTCGTTGACCACCACGGGGACGTGCGCCCAGACCGGCGGCTTCACCCCGAGGGCGTCCCAGAGCAGCTGCTGCTTGGGGGTGTTCGGCAGGTGCTCCTCGGCGCGGACCACGTGGGTGATCCCCATGGTCATGTCGTCGACCACGTTGGCCAGCAGGAAGACCGCGGAGCCGTCGGCGCGGGCGATGACGAAGTCCTCGATCAGCTTGTTCTCGAAGGTCGGCTCGCCGCGGATCAGGTCGACCACCACGGTCTCGCCCTCGTCCGGCGTGCGGAAGCGCAGCGCGCGACCCGGGCCGGGCTCCAGGCCCCGGTCCCGGCAGAAGCCGTCGTAGCCCTGGTACTGCGAGCCGGTGCGGGCCTGCACGTCCTCCCGAGTGCAGTCGCAGTAGTACGCCCGGCCGGCCTCGAACAGCCGCTGGGCGGCGGCGCGGTGCTCGGCGGCGTACTGCGACTGGAAGTACGGGCCCTCGTAGGCGCCCCGGGCGATGCCGATCCACTCCAGCGCGGAGAGGATGCCCTCGGTCCACTCGGGCTTGTTGCGCGCCGCGTCGGTGTCCTCGATGCGCAGCACGAAGACCCCGCCCTGCTGCTTGGCGTAGATCCAGTTCTGCAGCGCCGAGCGGGCGCCGCCGACGTGGAACATACCGGTCGGGGAAGGGGCGAAGCGCACACGTACCGTCACGTCCTCCAGCCTACGGCCGCCCGCCACCCCATTCCCCCACGGGTCCCGCCCCAGGCCCTCCCTCCACCCAAGATCCGAGCGCACTTTCTCGGAAAGCGTGGCCATTCGGCGCGGAATGAGCACTCTTTCCCGGAAAGTGCGGGCGGGGAGGGCGGGCGGGGTGGGCGGGCGTGGCGGCGGGTGGGGGTGGCGTGGGGGTCAGCGGACGGTGCGGATCTTGAGGACGAGGGCGCTGCCGAGGAGGGTGACGGCGGCCGTCACGGCGTAGAGGGTGGGGTAGCCGCCGAGGTGGACCACGATCGGGGCGGAGATCGCCGGGCCGAGCACCTGCGGGGCGGAGTTGGCGATGTTGATCACCCCGAGGTCCTTGGCCCGGTCGGTGGCGCGGGGCAGCACCTCGGTGATCAGCGCCGCGTCCACCGACAGGTAGACGCCGTAGCCGGCGCCGAGCAGCAGCGCGGCGGCCACCGCCATCGGCCAGACCGGCGCGACGGCGAGCAGCAGCGCCGCCACCGCCATGATCACCCCGGCGGCGATCACGAAGACCTTGCGCCGGCCGGAGCGGTCGGAGAGCCGGCCGGCGATCACCGCGGTGAGCATCATCCCGACGGTGTAGAGCAGGATCAGCACCAGCAGCGCGCCCTCGGGGTCGGGGTGGCGCACCCCGTCGGTGAGGAAGTACAGCAGGTAGAGGGTGCCGAGCGCGTTGCCGATCTGGACCAGGAACCGGGTGATCCAGGCCCAGGCGAAGTCCGGGTGGCGGCGCGGGCTGATCCACATCGAGGCGGCCAGCGCCCGCCAGCGCAGCGCCGGCCGGTGCGCCCGGGGCAGCGGGTCGTCGGCGGTGAGCAGCGCGAAGGGCAGCGAGAGCAGCAGCACGGCCACCGCGATGGCCGCGTACCCGGCGGTGGTCCCACTGACCACGGCGGTGACCAGCACCGCGCCGACCACCAGGCCGAGGGCCTGCGGGATGCCCACCCAGCCGGAGACGCCGCCGCGCTGCGCGACCGGCACCCGGTCCGGGATGGCCGCGGTCAGGCTGGCCAGCATCGCGTTGAAGCACACCTGCGCGGCCACCCAGCCCACCGTCACCCCGGCGATGGTGTCCTGCCGGGCCAGCAGCGCCAGGGCGAGCGCGCCGAGCACCGCGCCGCCCGCCGTCCAGACGTGCCGGCGGCCGAACTCCCGCCCGCCGATCCGCAGGCAGGTACGGTCCGACAGCGCCCCGGCGAGCGGGTTGGCGAGCACCGCCGCGAGCGCGCCGATCCCGGTGACGACGGCCAGCATGGCCTCCTTGTCGAGCGGGGCGATCCGCTCGACCTGCTGCGGCAGCAGCACCTGGATCGGGGTGAAGAAGGCCATCCAGACGCCGAGGTTGGCCGCGAAGATCAGCGCGATCCAGCCCCGCCGGACCGGCACCGTCGGCTCGGCGAGCGCCGCCGGCAGCGAGGTCGGCGTCGGGTCGATCGTGGTCATCGCCGGACGACCTGGTCCCGGTACCAGGCGTACGAGGACTTGGGCGTGCGGACCTGGGTGTCGAAGTCGACGTGCACCAGGCCGAAGCGCTTGGTGAAGCCCTCCGCCCACTCCCAGTTGTCCAGCAGCGACCAGACGAAGTACCCGGTCACGTCGACGCCGTCGTCGATCGCCGCCCGGACCGCCCGCAGGTGCCCGTCGAGGTACGCGATCCGCTCCGGGTCGGGCACCCGGCCGTCGGCGTCGGGTACGTCGTCGTAGGCGCAGCCGCTCTCGGTGATCTGGATCTCCGGCAGCGCCTCGCCGTAGGTGTCGCGCAGCCAGGTGAGCAGTTCGCGCAGCCCGTTCGGGACCACCGGCCAGTCGAAGCCGGTCCTCGGGTAGCCCTCCAGCGGCACCAGCTCGAACGGCAGCGGCGCGCCCTCCTCCGGCGCGCGGATCCCGGTCGGGTTGTAGTAGTTCACCCCGAGCACGTCGATCGGCGCGGCGATGATGTCCAGGTCCCCGTCGCGCACCGGGGCGTCGGTGAAGCCGGGCGGGTAGCCCCGGCCGAGCAGCGGATCGGTGAAGAGCCGGTTGTGCAGCGCGTCGTACGCCGCCCCGGCGGCCCGGTCGGCGTCGGTGCCGCCGAGCAGCCGCACCGGCGAGTAGTTGTTGGCGATGGCGACTCCACTGGTGCTGCGGGCGCGCAGCGCGGCGACCGCGAGGCCGTGCCCGAGCAGCTGGTGGTGGGCGACCGGCAGGGCGTCGAAGAGCAGGAACCGGCCCGGCGCGTGCACCCCCGTGCCGTGGCCGAGGCTCATGTGGATGAACGGCTCATTCAGCGTGATCCAGAGCTTCACCCGGTCGCCGAGGCGGGCCGCGACCAGGTCGGCGTACTCGGCGAAGCGGTGCGCGGTGTCCCGGTTGAGCCAGCCGCCGGCGTCCTCCAGCGGCTGCGGCAGGTCCCAGTGGAAGAGGGTGGCCACCGGGTCGATGCCGGCGGCGAGCAGGTCGTCGACGAGCCGGTCGTAGAAGTCGAGGCCGGCCGGGTTGGCCGCCCCGGTCCCGCCGGGCTGCACCCGGGGCCAGGCGATCGAGAACCGGTACGCCGAGACGCCCAGCCCGGCCAGCAGCGCGACGTCCTCGGCGTGCCGGTGGTAGTGGTCGCAGGCCACGTCGCCGGTGCTGCCGTCGGCGATCCGCCCGGGGGTGTGCGCGAAGCTGTCCCAGATGGACGGCCCGCGCCCGTCGGCGTCGGCGCCACCCTCGATCTGGTACGCCGAGGTGGACACCCCCCAGCGGAAGCCGGCGGGGAACGCGGGCATCGGCGCGGTCGTCACAGTCGCCCTCCCAGAAACGTGAGACGTGTTCGGGACTCTAGGGCGCGGACCCTCGGAGCGCCATAGGCCCGCAGCGGCGCCGGCGCAAGGGTTTTCGGCGTGTCTTTTCCGAACCCGTCCCAGTACGTCCGAATTTGCGCATACAGTGCGGAATATCGCGGATGTCCTCAGTGGGGGAAGACAGAAATGATCCTCGTGGAACGCAGTGCGCACGTGATGGCGCCGATGGAAGCGGTCTGGGACGTCGTGCAGCGGGCCGAGCAGTTGCCGGCCTGGCTGGCGGGCGTCCGCGCGGCCGAGGTCCTCTCGGGGGAGGGCTTCGGGCGGCGCCAGCTGGTCCAGGCCGGGCGCGGCGCGGCGCACGAGGCCGAGGTGATCGCCTACCAGGAGCCGACCCTGATCGGGTGGCGGGAGCGGGCCCGGGGCGCCGGCGCCCGGGCCGAGGCGCGCACCGAAATCTACGTCCAGCTCACCGGAGACGAGGAGCAGGGCGGAACGATCGTGCGGCTCATCGTCGTACGGTGGCCGGCCGGTCCGGTCAAGGCGGCCCTGCTCCGGCTCGGGCTGCGTCGGGTCGGCGCCGACCTGGAGGACTCGCTGGCCCGCCTCACCGACCTGGCCGCCGTCGGCTGAGCAGGGCGCGTCCTACGGCGTCACCCGCGACGGCGGTGGCCCGGCGTCCCCGCCAGGGGCTCCGGACCACCGCCGCTTCCGTCGTAGCTCGACTCCAGGTCGGCGAGGTGGCGGCATCGTCGGCACCGGGACACCGCCACGTCGCCGACGTGGAGTCGATCAGGAGGGCGGCGCGCCGGGAACGACAGCGGGCCCGGCGCGTGATGCGCCGGGCCCGTCCGTCGTACGCGGGGACTAGCTGTCGCCGCCGGTCTCGCCGACCGGGGCGGCGGTGACGTCCTCGAGGGCGTACTTCTTGGCCGCCTCGGCCGGCACGTTCGCCGGTACCGTGCCGCGCAGCGCGAGCTGCCGCAGCGTCGCGACCGCCACCGACTCGGCGTCGACGTGGAAGTGCCGGCGAAGCGCGTGCCGGGTGTCCGACATGCCGAAGCCGTCGGTGCCGAGCGAGGTGTAGTCGCCGGGCACCCAGCGCGAGATCAGGTCCGGCACCGCGCGCATCCAGTCGCTGACCGCGACCTTCGGCCCGTCGGCGTCGGCCAGCTTCTGCTGGATGTACGGCACCCGCGGCTCACTGCCCGGGTGGAGCAGGTTGTGCTCCTCGCACTCGACCGCGTCCCGGCGCAGCTCGGTCCAGGAGGTCACCGACCAGACGTCGGCGGCCACCCCCCAGTCCTGGGCGAGCAGCTGCTGCGCCCGCAGCGCCCACTGCATGCCGGTGCCGGAGGCCAGGATGTTGGCCTTCGGCGCGTCCCCGCCCACCTGCGGTGCCGGGGAGTAGCGGTAGATGCCCTTGAGCAGGCCCTCGACGTCCACGCCCGCCGGCTCGGCCGGCTGGTGGATCGGCTCGTTGTAGACCGTCAGGTAGTAGAAGACGTTCTCCTGAGCGTCCCCGTACATCCGGTGCAGGCCGTTCTCCATGATGTGCGCGAGCTCGAACGCGAACGCCGCGTCGTACGCGACCACCGCCGGGTTGGTGGCGGCGAGCAGCAGCGAGTGGCCGTCCTCGTGCTGCAGACCCTCGCCGTTGAGCGTGGTCCGGCCGGCGGTGGCGCCGAGCAGGAAGCCGCGCGCCATCTGGTCGGCCGCCGCCCACAACCCGTCGCCGGTGCGCTGGAATCCGAACATCGAGTAGAAGATGTACATCGGGATCATCGGCTCGTCGTGCGTGGCGTACGACGTGCCGGCCGCGGTGAACGAGGCGACCGAGCCGGCCTCGTTGATCCCCTCGTGCAGGATCTGCCCGGTGGTCGACTCCTTGTACGACAGGAACAGCTCCCGGTCGACGGAGGTGTACCGCTGGCCGTGCGGCGAGTAGATCTTCGCGGTCGGGAAGATCGAGTCCAGGCCGAAGGTCCGGGCCTCGTCCGGGATGATCGGCACCCAGCGCTTGCCGAACTCCTTGTCCTTCATCACGTCCTTGAGCAGACGGACGAAGGCCATCGTGGTGGCCACCTTCTGCTTGCCGGAGCCGCGCTTGACGTCGGCGAACCGCTCCGGGCCCGGGATGGTCAGCCGCTTGCTGCTGGTCCGCCGGGACGGCAGGTAGCCGCCGAGCTGCTGGCGCCGCTCCTTGAGGTACGCGATCTCGTCGGACTTCTCGCCCGGGGTGTAGTACGGCGGCAGGTAGGGGTTGTCCTCCAGCGCCTTGTCCGGGATGTCCAGGTAGAGGCGGTCGCGGAAGGTCTTCAGATCCTCCAGCGTCAGCTTCTTCATCTGGTGGGTGGCGTTGCGGGCCTCGAAGTGCGAGCCGAGCGTCCAACCCTTGATCGTCTTGGCCAGGATGACCGTCGGCTGCCCGGTGTGCTCGGTCGCCGCCTTGTACGCGGCGTAGAGCTTCCGGTAGTCGTGGCCGCCTCGCTTGAGGTTCCAGATCTCGTCGTCGGAGAGGTGCTCGACCATCTTGCGGGTCCGCGGGTCACGGCCGAAGAAGTGCTCCCGGACGTACGCCCCGGACTCCGCCTTGTAGGTCTGGTAGTCGCCGTCGGGCGTGGTGTTCATCAGGTTCACCAGCGCGCCGTCGGTGTCCGCGGCGAGCAGCGGGTCCCACTCCCGGCCCCAGACCACCTTGATCACGTTCCAGCCGGCGCCCCGGAAGAAGGCCTCCAGCTCCTGCATGACCTTGCCGTTGCCGCGGACCGGGCCGTCCAGCCGCTGCAGGTTGCAGTTGATCACGAAGGTGAGGTTGTCCAGCTCCTCGCGGGCGGCCACGCCGATCGCGCCGAGGGTCTCCGGCTCGTCCATCTCGCCGTCGCCGAGGAACGCCCAGACGTGCTGCTGGGAGGTGTCCTTGATGCCCCGGTGGTGCAGGTACCGGTTGAACCGGGCCTGGTAGATGGCGTTCAGGCCGCCGAGCCCCATCGAGACGGTGGGGAACTCCCAGAAGTCCGGCATCAGCCGCGGGTGCGGGTACGACGGCAGCCCGCCGCCCGGGTGGGACAGCTCCTGACGGAACCCGTCGAGCTGGTCCTCGCTCAGCCGCCCCTCCAGGAACGCCCGCGCGTACATGCCGGGGGAGGCGTGACCCTGGTAGTAGATGTGGTCGCCGCCGCCGGGGTGGTTCTTGCCCCGGAAGAAGTGGTTGAAGCCCACCTCGTAGAGCGAGGCGGAGCTGGCGAAGGTGGAGATGTGCCCGCCGACGCCGATCTCCGGGCGCTGCGCCCGGTGCACCAGCATCGCCGCGTTCCACCGGACGTACGCCCGGATCCGCCGCTCGACGTGCTCGTCACCGGGGAACCACGGCTCGCGCTCCGGCGCGATGGTGTTGAGGTAGTCGGTGGTGGTCAGCGACGGCACCCCGACCTGGCGCTCGCGGGCCCGCTCCAGCAGGCGCAGCATGACGTAGCGGGCGCGTTTGGTTCCGCGCTCGTCGATGACACCGTCGAGCGACTCGACCCATTCGCCGGTCTCTTCAGGGTCGATGTCCGGAAGCTGGCTCGGCAGACCAGCGGTGATCACCGGGCGCTTGCGTTCCGTAGCCACAGGCGTTCCCTCGGTTGTGTGTGGGATAGGTCTCTAGCGCCATCCTGCCCCCTGGTGGCACCCGTCGTCACGTCTAGCTCCCCCAGACGCGACGCTCAACACAGGTACCCGCCAGTAACTTTGCGCAACCGGCCGATGCGCTAGTCGACCGGGCGGTTGTCCGCCGTCCCTACCCTTCGGGCATGCGATCGAGACTGCTGCTCCTGGGCTCGTGACGGCCGTCGCCGGCGTGGCCGGCATGGCGGTGGGGCTCGCCGGCCTCATGAGGGGCAAACCGGAGATGGTGGGCTTTCTGGTCCTCGGCGGGTTCGCGCTGCTGCTCGTCATCGGTCTGGCCGGGGACGCCCGCCGTCCCCGCCGCCGGTCCCGGGCCCGCCACGCGGCGGCCGGCTGGTACTCGCCGGGGCCGTACGGGGGAATCGGCGCGGACCCTGGCTGCGGCGGCCCCGACGGTGGATCGGACTCCGATCGGGCCGGTGGCTCCGACGGGGGCCGTTCGGGCTTCTGGGGCGGGGGCGACGGCGGCTCGGGTTCCCACAGCGGCTCGGACGGCGGCGGATCCAGCTGGGGTGGCTCGGACGGCGGCGGATCCAGCTGGGGTGGCTCGGACGGCGGAGGCGGCGGCAGCTACTGAGCCGGTGCGGCAGAATGCGCCGTATGCGTAGTGAGGTGATCACCGTCCGGACCGGGTCCCGGCCGACCGTCCAGGACATCACCGCCGAGGCCGAGCGGTTCGTCGCCGGCCAGGGCGACGGGCTGCTGCACGTCTTCGTGCCGCACGCCACCGCCGGCCTGGCGATCATCGAGACGGGCTCCGGCTCCGACGACGACCTGCTGCGGGCGCTGGACGACCTGCTCCCCACCGACGACCGGTGGCGGCACCGGCACGGCTCGCCGGGGCACGGGCGCGACCACGTGCTGCCGGCGTTCGTGCCCCCGTACGCGACCCTGCCGGTGCTCGACGGCCGCCTGGCGCTGGGCACCTGGCAGTCCCTCACCCTGGTCGACACCAACGGCGACAACCCCACCCGCCAGGTCCGCCTCTCCTTCCTCCCCGCCTGACCCACCCCCTTCCCGGGCCGCCTTCGGGGGAGCCCTCTTTCACGGAAAGCGTGGCCATTCCGCGTCGAATGGCCACGCTTTCCGTGAAAGTGCGCCCGTGGGAGTGCGCCCCGGCGTGCGCGGGCGCGGCGGGGTCAGGGGCGGGAGGTCTCCGTGTCGACCGTGTAGCGGTCCTGGTCGATGTCGGGGGCCAGGCGGGCGGTGGGCGCGGGTGGGCGGTCGTAGGTCTGGTGCAGGCCGGGCACCCGGTCCTCGATCACGAACGAGGCGCGGGTGTACGCGGGCGCGTCCGGCCGGCTCACGTACGGCAGCACCGCGAAGTCGGCCTTCAGGCGGTCGGGAGTGATCGTGGTGCGGACGAAGCCGCGCAGGTTGTTCTGGAAGCGCAGGTGCGGATTGGTCGTCAGCCACGGGTGCGAGCCGCTGGCGGAGTCGAAGCCGTCTCCGCCCGAGGTCACCGAGGAGCAGACCAGTTCGCTGCCGACCGTCCGCGAGGTCGGGTCCGCGTAGTCCAGCTTGAGGTCGCTGGCCCAGTGCGCGTGCACGTCCCCGGTGAGCACCACCGGATTGCGCACCCCGGCGGCGACCCAGCCGCGGGTGATCCGGTCCCGGGAGGCGACGTACCCGTCCCAGGCGTCCATGCTGGTCACGGTGACCGGCCCGGCGTCCCGGTCGCGCTGTGCGAAGAAGACCTGCTGGCCGAGGAGGTCCCAGCGGGCCTCGGAGCGGCGGAACCCGTCCAGCAGCCAGGCCTCCTGCTCGGCGCCGGTGATCGACCGGGCCGGGTCGGCCGCCGCCGCGCAGTCGCGGTATCCGTCCCCGCAGGCCTGGTCGTCGCGGTACTGCCGGGTGTCGAGCAGGTGGAAGGTGGCCAGCCGGCCCCACCGCAGCCGCCGGTAGAGCTGCATGTCGATGCCGCGCGGCACCGAGCTGCGCCGCAGCGGCATGTTCTCGTAGTACGCCTGGAAGGCCGCCGCCCGCCGGGCCGGGAAGTCCGGGTCCGGCGTCTCGGGCACCTCGTCGGCCCAGTTGTTCTCCACCTCGTGGTCGTCGAAGACCACCGCCCAGGGAGCGACCGCGTGCGCGGCCTGCAGGTCCGCGTCGCTCTTGTACTGGGCGTGCCGCTGCCGGTAGTTGGCCAGCGTGCGGGTCTCCGGGCCCTCGTGGCCGCGCGGCCGGTTCGGCCCGAACTCCCGCGCGTACTCGTACTGGTAGTCGCCCAGGTGCAGGATGAGCTCCGGCTCCGTCTCGGCCAGCCGCCGGTACGCCGTGAACCAGCCCTGCTCGTAGTGGGAGCAGGAGACGAAGCCCATGGCCAGAGCGGCGGGCAGGGTCCACGGCGCCGGGGCGGTCCGGGTCCGCCCGACCGGTGAGGTGTGCCCCTCGGCGTGGAAGCGGTAGAAGTACTCCCGGCCGGGCAGCAGACCGGCCAGCTCGACGTGCACGCTGTGCGCCGATTCGGGGCGGGCGATCGCCGTGCCCCGTCGGACCACCTGCCGGAAGCGTTCGTCCGCGGCGACCTCCCAGCGCACCTCCACGAGCCGGCGGGGCATCCCGCCGAGGCCGTCCTCGGCCAGCGGCTGCGGCGCCAGCCGGGTCCACAGGACGAAACCCTCGTGGTCGGGGTCGCCGGAGGCCACGCCGAGGGTGAACGGCCAGGCCAGCCGGCGGAACGTGACCCCGCCGACCGGTCCCGTCGAGCGGTTCGCGCCGGCGGCGGTCGCGGCGGGCGGGCCGGTCGTCGCGCCGACCGCGCCGAGCGCCGCGCCGGTGATCAGGACAGCACGTCGGGACAGTGCCATGTTTCCTCCCCAGGGTCCGGTTCCGTACCGACCCGGGAAGCGTCGCGAGCGTGCGTGACCACCAGGTGACGCCCAGCCCCACCCCCCGCCGACACCCGAGGAACAGCAGGCCGTCCACCCCGCTGATCACGACCTTCCCCGGAGCCGCCTCGGCGCCTTCTTTCACGGAAAACGTGGCTATTCCGCGCCGAATGGCCACGCTTTCCGTGAAAGTGCGTCCGCGAAGGCGCCAGCCTGGGGAGGGGTGGGGTGGGCGGTGGGTTAGGCGGTGGTGGTGGCGAGCTGGGTTACGCGGATCTTGGTGGTTAGGGCGTCGAGGAGGGCGCGCAGGAGGGTTTCGGTGGTTTCGTCCTTGACGGTGCCGTCCTCGGTGAGCTTCTCGTGGGCGTTGGTGACGATGATCTCCGGCTTGGTGACCACCGCGGAGTCGGTCCAGAGGAAGAGCTGGCGCAGCTGGAGCTGGGCGCGGACGGTGCCCATTCCGGTCGGCGCGGCACCGACGATGGCGATCGGCTTGTGCGCCAGCGGGGAGACCCACGAGGTGATCGGGAAGCTGGGGCGCGACGCCCAGTCGAGGGCGTTCTTCAGCACGCCCGGGACGCCGTAGTTGTACTCGGGGGTGGCGATGAGCAGGCCGTCCGCCGCGGCGATCCGCTCCCGCAGGTCCAGCACGGCCGCCGACGGCTCGGGCTCGACGTCCTGATTGAACGGTGGGATCGCGCCGAGGCCGGTGTACTGCTCGATGGTCAGGCCGGCCGGGGCGAGCCGCTGCGCGGCCCGGATCAGCGCCGTGTTGAACGACGCCTCGCGGAGGCTGCCGGAGATGGCGAGAACGGTCAGGTCGGACATGGTGGAGCCTTTCGATCGCAGATGCGTGAGCTTGCCAATAGTAGAGGTGCTCAACTATTTTCCCGCAAGTAGGATGTGAGACATGACGCAGAGCACCGCCACCGGATCCGACCTGGGCGACCGCTCCGGGCTGGCGGGGGACGCGGTGCGCCGGATCATGCACATCGCCTCCGCCATCCGGCACTACCAGGACGTCGAGATCGGCGAGCTGGGGCTGACCCCGGCGGCGGCCCGCGCGTTGGACGAGCTGGACCCCGACCGGCCGCTGCCCGCCCGCGACCTCGCCGAGCAGTTGCGCTGCGACCGGTCCAACGTCACCGCGCTCGTCGACAAGCTGGAGCAGGCCGGCCTGGTCGAGCGCCGGGTCGACCCGGCCGACCGGCGGCAGAAGACGCTGGTCGTGACGGACGCCGGCCGCCGGATGCGCGAGCGGGTGCACCGGGTGATGAGCGACTCCCGACTGCTCGTCGGCCTGAGCACCGACGAGCTGGCCACCCTGCGCGAGCTGGTCTGGAAGGTCTCCGACGGCGGCTGTCCGGAGCAGTGCGGCCCGGAGTGAGCCCGGCCGGGTGGATCGTGTCCGAGTGGGCGACCCTGGCATCCGTCGGTAATGCTGATCGACGTGACCACCCCGCAGCATCTCGACGACCGCTTCCGGGAGAGCCTGGGCGGGCTGCCCGAGCCCGAGCGGCGACGTGACCCGGCGCAGCCCGTCCGCGACGGCGCCGCGCTGACCGGGCACCAGCTGCTCGCCCTCTTCGACGCCCAGGTCACCAGCCGCCAGCTCGACCTGGCCGGCCGCTGGCTGCGCAGCTTCGGGGAGGGCTTCTACACCATCGGCTCGGCCGGACACGAGGCCAACGCCGCCGTCGCCGCGGCGCTGCGCCCCACCGATCCGGCCCTGCTGCACTACCGCTCCGGCGCCTTCTACTGCGCCCGCGCCGCCCGGGCCGCCGGCGAGTTCCCGGCCGCCGGCGGCGACGAGCCCACGCCCACCTCCGGCGCCCCCGAGGCCGATGACGCCACGCCGCCCGTGGTGGGCGACGAGCCGTCCGATGAGCGGGCGACCCGCCCGGGCCCGTTCCCCGTCGGCGGTGCACCCACGGGCGCGGCCGCCTACCAGGTCGGCGCGGACGGCACCGCCGAGGCGGTCCCCGAGCCCGCCGGCCCGGTCGCCGACCCCATCGACGTCGACCGGGCTCCCGGTGCCGGCGCGACCTCGGGCGACCCCGCCTTCGGCGCGGTCCAGCCGGACGCGTACGCCGCCGCCGCGCGGGACGTGCTGCGCGGGATGGTCGCCTCGGCGCGGGAGCCGCTCGCCGGGGGCCGGCACAAGGTCTTCGGCCGGGCCGACCTCGCGGTGGTGCCCACCACCTCCACGATCGCCTCGCACCTGCCCCGGGCGGTCGGCCTGGGCCTGGCCCTGGAGCGGCTGCGCCGGGTGGAGACCGCCGGCCGCCGGGACGGCGCCGACCCCCCGCCGCGCTCGCCCTGGCCGCGGGACGCCATTGTGGTCTGCTCCTTCGGCGACGCCTCGGTCAACCACGCCAGCGCCACCGCCGCGCTGAACACCGCCGGCTGGTACGACCACACCGGGCTGCGGATCCCGGTGCTCTTCGTCTGCGAGGACAACGGGCTGGGCATCAGCGTCCGCTCGCCGCAGGGCTGGGTCGAGCGGACCCTACGGGCCCGGCCCGGGCTGCGCTGGTTCGCCGCCGACGGCGCGGACCCGGTCGAGACGTACCAGGTGGCTGCCGAGGCGGCGGCCTGGGTGCGCCGGCACCGGCGGCCGGCGGTGCTGCACCTGCGCACCGTACGGCTGCTCGGGCACGCCGGCGCGGACGCGGAGAGCGCCTACCGCAGCGCCGCCGAGATCGCCGCCGACGAGGCCCGCGACCCGGTGCTCGCCACCGCCCGGCTGCTGGTCGGCGCGGGGCTGGCCACCGGCGGGGAACTGCTGTCCCGGTACGACGAGCGCGGCTGGCAGATCCGCCGGATCGCCGAGGAGGTGCTCGACGAGCCCAAGCTCGCCACGGCGGCCGAGGTGGTGGCCCCGCTCGCGCCCCGCCGGCCGGCCCGGGTCGCCGCGGCGGTGGCGGAGGTGGCGGCCCGGGCCGGCGGGTCGGGAGCCGGCGCCCGCGCCGAGGCGTTCGGCGGGAAGCCGCCGGAGCTGGCCGGCCCGCTCACCCTCGCGCAGAGCATCAACGCCGCCCTGGCCGACGGGCTGCTCGCCCATCCGCAAATGGCGGTCTTCGGCGAGGACGTCGCCGCCAAGGGCGGGGTGTACGGGGTGACCAAGGGGCTGCGCGAGAAGTTCGGCCCGGCGCGGGTCTTCGACACGCTGCTCGACGAGACCTCCGTGCTGGGGCTGGGCCTGGGGGCCGGACTGGCCGGGCTGCTGCCGGTGCCGGAGATCCAGTACCTGGCGTACCTGCACAACGCCGAGGACCAGCTGCGCGGCGAGGCGGCCACCATGCAGTTCTTCTCGCAGGGGGCGTTCCGCAACCCGATGGTGGTGCGGGTGCCGGGCCTGGCGTACCAGGAGGGGTTCGGCGGGCACTTCCACAACGACAACTCGGTGGCCGTACTCCGGGACGTGCCCGGCCTGGTGATCGCGGTGCCGGCGCGGCCGGACGACGCCGCGCCGCTGCTGCGCACCTGCCTGGCCGCCGCGGCGGTGGACGGTAGCGTCTGCGTCTTCCTGGAGCCCGTCGCGCTCTACCACACCCGCGACCTGTACGAACCCGGCGACGGCGAGTGGCTGGGGCAGTACGCGGAGCCCGGCGGGTGGGCGGCCGGGCACGCGCCGATCGGCCGGGCCCGGGTCTACGGCGTCGGCTCGGCCCAGGATGTCACCATTCTCACCTTCGGTAACGGGGTGCGGATGTCGCTGCGGGCCGCCGCCGTCCTGGCCGACGAGGGGATCGGCACCCGGGTGGTGGACCTGCGGTGGCTGGCCCCGCTGCCGGTGGCGGACATCATCCGCGAGGCGTCGGCGACCGGCCGGGTGCTGGTGGTGGACGAGACACGCCGGTCCGGCGGCGTCGGCGAGGGGATCATCGCGGCGCTGGTCGACGCCGGATATGTGGGTGCTGCGCGGCGAGTGGCCGGAGTCGACTCGTTTGTACCATTAGGTCCGGCCGCCCGTCAGGTTCTGGTCTCCGAGGAAGCCATTACCCAGGGTGCCCGTACGCTGCTGGCACGGTAAATTCCGTTCCACCCGGTGCGCCACTTGCGCGTGGGCCCGCAACTGTGTGGACTTTGCCTGACGGCGTCGCACGACGCCGCGAGCAGGGATGAGATGAGGAGGCACGCGACAGTGAGCGCGACCGCAGGTCAGGCCGCCGACGGGGTACGCAGCCTGGCGGACCGGTTCGGGATCGAGCCGGGGATGGTCGTCATGGAGATGGGGTACGACGATGACGTCGACCAGGATCTCCGGGACGCCCTGACCGACCGCTGTGGAGATCTGGTCGACGAGGACACCGACGAGGTGGTCGACGCGGTGCTGGTCTGGTACCGCGACGGCGACGGTGACCTCTTCGAACTCCTCGTCGACGCCCTCGGCCCGCTGGCCGACGCCGGAGTCGTGTGGCTGCTGACCCCGAAGGCCGGCCGCGACGGGCACGTCGAGCCGAGCGAGGTCGCCGAGTCGGCGCAGACCGCCGGGCTCCAGCAGACCTCGACGATCAACGCCGGCCGGGACTGGAGTGGCGCCCGCCTGGTGCTGCGGCGGGGGTCCAAGGGCAAGAAGTAGTCTCCCCGCCCGTGACCCGGCGGCGGTCGCCGCCGGGTGTGGCAGGCTGATCCCACCTCCAGACTCAACCCAAGGAGCTCGCATGCCCATCGAGGTTGGCGCCGAGGCGCCGGACTTCGTGCTCAAGGACCAGAACAACCAGGAGGTCCGGCTCTCGGACTTCCGCGGCAGGCGCACCGTGCTGCTGGTCTTCTACCCGCTCGCCTTCACCGGCATCTGCCAGGGCGAGCTGTGCGAGGTGCGGGACAACCTCAACGAGTACGTGAACGACGACGTCCAGGTGCTCACCGTCAGCGTCGACTCGGTCTACAGCCACAAGATCTGGGCCGAGCGCGAGGGCTACCAGTTCCCGCTGCTGGCCGACTTCTGGCCGCACGGGGCGGTCGCCCAGGCGTACGGCGTCTTCAACGACGTCGCCGGCATCGCCAACCGGGGCACCTTCGTCATCGACAAGGCCGGCGTCGTCCGGTTCGCCGAGATGAACATGCCGGGCGAGGCGCGCGACCAGGAGGGCTGGCGCAAGGCCCTCGCGGAGGCCGTCGCCGCCTGACGACAGCCGCTGACCGGGCACACCGTTCGACCGGGCCGGAGGCCGGCAGGTAAGCTTGCCACCCTCCGGCCCGCCGTACGGGGCGTTCCGGGCGCGTAGCTCAGTGGGAGAGCACCCGCCTTACAAGCGGGGGGTCGCAGGTTCGAAACCTGCCGCGCCCACCACTCACCGCAGTACGAGATCCAGTGCGAGCCAGTCGGCCAGATCCCTGAGCTCATCGTGGACGGCGGCGGTCACGGCCCGGTCGAAGGCGACGTCCTCGTGGATCGCGTCGACCCGCAGCGCCCCGGCCGGGCGGTCGACGGTGGCGTCCACCTTTCCAGGGCGGCCTCAGCTCGGCGGGCGAGTACGGCGACCCGAGGCGACTCCACGCCACGAGATCGGCGTTCGGCGCGATGGCGGCGGTCGGGTCGATCTGGAGCAGCGTCAGGCGGCGCACCAGGTCGAGCAGGTCTGCCGGCCGCGAGCTGTCCAGGAGCTGTGCCCGCACGGCGATGCGGCGCGCGTCGATGCGGGAGAGCTCGTGGACCGCCACGAGCCGAGGCTAGAGGACAGGTCCGACCGGAGGCCACCTTCCGCCGGACGCGTCCCGCGCAGCCGCGGTCGCCGATACTCAGGTGATGGCGCCCTCGCGAGGTCCGGTGGACCTGTCGGAGCTGTCCACCGCCGAGCTGCTCGCCGGCGCGCTGCGCGAGGTGTCGCAGGACGATCCGGACCATCCGATGCCCCACCTGGTCGCCCTGCACGGGCGCCCGACGCGGGAGGTGTGGGACGCCGCCGTACGCCTCGTGGCGCGCGCCGATCCGGCGGAGCGGGAACTCGGCGTCCGGATCCTGCGCGAGCTCGGCGACCCGGATGACGCCGGGCGCCGGCCCTTCCGCGGCGCGACCGTGCCGCTGCTGGTCGAACGGCTCGGCCACGAGGTCGATCCCCGGGTGCTGGGCTGGGTGATCTCCGCCCTCGGGTACCACCATGCCCGGGAGGCGCTGCGGGACGTGCTGCGCTTCGTCGACCATGCCGGTGGGCCGGTCCGCTTCCACGTCGCGGCGGCGCTGCCGGCACTGGTGGACGAGGGCCGGGCGGAGCCGGAGGCGGTGCGGGCGTTGCAACTGCTGTGTCGGGACGACGACGCCGACACGCGCTACTACGCGCTGGTCGCGCTCGTCGAGGAGGTCTCCGGCGTCGATCCCGAGCTGATCACCCGGACGCTGACCGGTCTCCTCGACGATCCCGACGAGCAGATCCGGGAACTCGCGGTGACCCACATCGGGGGCGGCTGACGGTTCCACCCTGCCGGCCGGCGCCACACTGACGGGGTGAGCGCGCGGCGGGTGGTCGCCGCGCTGGTCGTCGCCGTGGGTGTCCTCGCCTGGTACGCCGGCCGGGGGGCCGCGCCCGTGCTGGTCCGCTGGCAGACCGATCGGGCCGACGCGGACAGCATCGCCCCGCCGCTGCCGCCGCTGCCCGACTCCCCGTTCGCCCGCTGAGCCCGACCGGTACCCGGGGAGCTGACTGCTGCCCCCCGAGGGGTCGTGGGGCGTTGTCAGGATGGGGACGGGACGGCACGGAGGCGAACGGGAGGCACCGCCGGTGAGCTACGCGGACGTCAACGGTCTGCACCTCTGGTACGAGACGCACGGCAGCGGCCGGCCGCTGGTGCTGCTGCACGGCGGGTACGGCGCGGTGGAGATGTTCGCCCCGGTCCTGCCCGCTCTCGCGCAGCGGCGGCAGGTGATCGCCGTCGACCTCCAGGGGCACGGGCGCACCGCCGACGTCGACCGTCCACTGCGGTACGAGACGATGGCCGAGGACGTCGTGGCCCTGCTGCGGCACCTCGACCTGTCCGGAGTCGACGTGCTCGGCTACTCCCTCGGCGGCGGGGTGGCGCTGCGTACCGCAATCCAGCATCCCGGGCTGGTCCGGCGGCTGGTGCTGGTCTCCACCCCGTGCCGGCGGCAGGGCTGGTATCCCGAGGTGCTGGCCGCGATGGCCGGCCAGGACGAGCGGGTCGGTGAGCAGATGCGGGGCACGCCCCCGCACGAGCTGTACGCGCGGATCGCCCCCCGGCCCGAGGACTGGCCGCGGCTCTGGGCCAAGGGTGGCGACCTGCTGCGCCGCGAGTACGACTGGTCGGCCGAGGTCGCCGCGCTCACCGTGCCGACCATGCTGGTCTACGCCGACGCCGACTCGATCCCGGTCACCCACATGGCGGAGTTCTTCGGGCTGCTCGGCGGCGGCCGGCGGGACGCCGGCTGGGACGGCAGCGACCGGCCGGCGTCCCGGCTGGCCGTGCTGCCCGGCCTCACCCACTACGACATCGTCGCCGCACCGGCCCTGCCCGCCGCCGTCCTGCCGTTCCTCACCCACGAGGTCCGTGCACCGCAGTGAGCGGGCCGGCCGGTCCCGATCACCGCCCCCGGGTCACACAACCCGGGGTGATACCTCAGAGGCATCAAAATGACTCTGAGGTATCACGCTCGTGGGTCCGTCCGCCCCCAGACCGTGGTGGCTGCCGCGGCACCGGCTCAGCGCCCCGGCACCGCGGCATCCGCCCGCCGGGCTCAGCTGGTGAAGCCGCCGTCGACGGCGATCACCGCTCCCGTGACGTAGCCGGCGTCGTCGCCGGCCAGGTGCGCCACCGTGGCGGCGATCTCCTCCGGCGCGGCGTACCGGCCCAGGGCGGTGAACCCCCGGATGGCGTCGGCGTTCGGTCCGTCGGCGGGGTTGGCGTCGGTGTCGGTCGGCCCGGGGACGACCAGGTTCACCGTGATGCCGCGTGGCCCCAGCTCGCGGGCCAGGCCCCGGGTCAGCCCGGTGAGCGCGGTCTTGCTCATCGCGTACGCGGCCAGGCCGGGGAAGACGGCCCGCTCGCCGACGTTGCTGCCGATCGAGATGATCCGGCCCCCGGCGGTCATGTGCCGCACGGCCGCCTGGGCCGCGACGAACGGCGCCCGGACGTTGACCGCGATGGCGCGCTCCAGGTCGTCGGCGGTGAACTCGTCGATCGCGCCGACCAGGAAGGCCCCGGCGTTGTTCACCAGGATGTCCAGCCTGCCCAGCTCGTCCGCCGTCCGGTCCACCGCCTCCCGCAGCGCGGCCGGGTCGGCGCTGTCCGCCCGCACGGCGATCGCCCGCCCGCCGAGCGCCTCGATCTGCTTCACCACCGTCGCCGCCCGCTCGGCGTCGCGTTGCCAGGTCACCGCCACGTCGGCGCCGTCGCCGGCGAGGCGCAGCGCCGTCGCCGCCCCGATGCCCCGCCCACCGCCGGTCACCAGGGCCACCTTGCCGTCCAGAAGTGTCGTCGTCATGCATCCCAGCATCGGCGCGGACGGGCCTGCGGTCTGGCGGCGATCGGACGCCTCGTTCGGCCGGTCAGCCGTCGGCCCGCTCCCCGGCGAGGCTCAGGCCGCGATCGCGCAGCGCCGCCCGCAGTACGCCGATCGCCTTCGGTCCCATGCCGTGCAGGGCCCGCAGTTCCCGCTCGGTGACGGTGGTCAGCTGGTCCAGCCGGGTCCAGCCGGCACCGGCCAACGCCCGCCGGGCGGGCGCGCCGACCGCGTGCGGGATGTCCATGTCGCTCACCTGACGGCTCCTTCCCGGCGGATGACACGTCATGGTGTCACGGCCCGGACCGGTGTCGCGCCGGTCGGCGGCCTGCTGATCAGCCCAGTCGGCGGCGTACCCAGGGCAGCAGGGCGTCCGCCTGGGCCTGCTGGAACGCCCGGACGGTGGGGATGCCGGGCGGAGGCGGCCGCCGGGCGCCGTCGGTGAAGAAGCCGGCCAGGCCGGCGTAGACGCCGGTCAGCGCGTCCGGGTCGACGGCCGCGGTCAGCGGAAGCCGGCGCAGCAGCGCCTCGGTGTCGTGCCCGCCGTGCAGCGCGACGTTGACCAGCAGCAGCGCGGTGTCCAACCAGGCCGGTCCCCGGCAGGCGTGCGGCCAGTCGACGACGGTCACCGCGCCGGCCGGGTCGACGAGCAGGTTGTCGGCCCGGAGGTCGATGTGGCAGAGCGTGTCGCCGTCGAGGGCGGCCAGCCCCCGCGCGGCCGAGGCGCGCAGGTCGGCCAGGTGCGTTCGGGCCCACGGATCGAGGTCGGCGGGCGGGTCGGCGGCGATCCGGTCCCAGCCGGTGAAGTCGTACGTCAGGCGCTCGACGGCGGTCGGCGCGTGCCGGACCGGGTCGGGGGTGAGCGCCGCGGCCATCGCCGCCAGCGTCTCGAGCACGGCGGTCAGCTCGTCGGCCCGCCACGGGGTGGCCGGGTGCCGGCCTTCGACGTCCGCGAAGACCAGCGCCACCCACTCGCCGTCGTCGTGGCGCCCGAGCAGCCGGGGCGCCGGGGCGGACGGCGGTAGCGCGGCGGCCACGGCCCCCTCGGCCCGGTGCAGCGCGACGCTGTGGGCGTTGCGCGCCCGGCTGACCGCCTTGACGAAGGCGCGCCGCCCGTCGGCGGTGCGGACCCGGTCGGCGGTGCCGGGAGAGAAGCCGCCCGGCTGGGACACCGCCTCGACCACCCGGTCGCCGAGGACGTCCTGCACCGCCGACCGGACGTGGTCGGGCAGGTCGGCCCAGCCGATCCGGGTCCTCACCAGCTCACCCATCCGCCCAGCGTGGTGCAGGGCCGGGCCGGTGGGCAACCGCGTTAGCCGGCGAGGTAGCGCAGCACGACGACCCCGCTGTCGAAGGGCCGGGTCTCCACCAGCCGGAAGCGGCGCGGGTCGAACTCCCGGTCGACGATCGGCACGCCCCGGCCGATCAGGACCGGGTTGAGCTTGACCACCAGCTCGTCGACCTCGGGCAGCAGCTGGCCGGCGAGCTGTCCACCGCCGGCGAGCCAGATGTCGCCGCCGTCGCGCCGCTTCAGGTCGCGGACGAACTCGACCGGGTCGGCGTCGACCAGCTGCACGTCCGGGTAGTCCGCCGGGGGCAGCGAGCGGGAGAGGACGTACTGGGTCAGGTGGGCGTACGGGCTGGTGACGCCGATGGCCAGCCCCGGGTCGTAGGTGGCTCGGCCCATCACCACCGCGTCGAAGCGGCCCGCCGGCCGGTCGATGCCGAACCGCTCGTGCGTGAAGGTGGGGAACGTCTGGGGCCAGGTCGCCACCAGGTGCTCCTGCACGTCGGGTTCGAGCGGGAGGAAGTCGTACGACCCGTCGGGGGCGGCGATGAAGCCGTCGACGGTGCTGGCGACGTAGTACACGAGCTTGCGCAACCGAACTCCTGAATCACTACTGTTGTCGTGGTTGAGAAACTACAACACCTGTCGTGGTTCCGCTAGGGTGAATCCGTGGCGAGAAACGTGGAGCGGCGGATGGCGCTGGCCGATGCCGGGTTGCGGGTGCTGGCGGCGACCGGGGCGCGGGGCCTGACCCACCGCGCCGTGGACGCCGAGGCCGGCGTTCCGCTCGGTACGGCCTCGAACTACTTCCGCTCCCGCGACGCCATGCTCGGCGCGCTCGGCGAGCGGATCATGGAGCGGTTCGCCCCGGACGAGCGCACCCTCGCCGAGCTGGGCGCCCGGGAGCCGTCACTGGAACTGTTCACCGACTACGTGCGCTACATCGTCGAGCGCACCACCGCCCAGCCGGAGCTGACCCGGGCGCTGATCGAGCTGCGGCTGGAGGCGGTGCGGCGGCCGGAACTGGCCCGGATCCTCGGCGACACGCTGCGCCGCGGCTACCGCGACGACGTCGCATTCCACGTCGCCGCCGGGCTGCCCGGCGGGGCGTTCGAGGTGGCCCTGCTGCACTACGCGCTGGACGGGCTCCTGCTCGATCTCCTCACCACCTCGATCGACGCCGGTTTCGACCCGGACGAAGTGGTCTCCGCCCTGGTGTCCCGGCTGGTCGCCCGCGCCTGAGCACGCCCCCGCCGCCCCGTGCGGCCCGAGGTATGCCACCCGCCGCAGCGGGAAACCGCCTGCGACGTACCCCGGGAGGAGTGACGGATGAGAGACGGCGCCGGCCTGACCATCGGTGTGCTGGGCTCGTACGGCGGACGCAACCTCGGCGACGAGGCGATCCTGACTGGTCTCCTGGCCGACCTGCGCGAACAGGAACCCCACGCCCGGATCATCGTCTTCTCCCGCAACCCGTCGCACACCGCGCTCGCCCACCCGGACGTGGAGGCGGTGCCCTGGGAGGGGGTCAGCCGGGTCGACTCCGCGGAGGTGCTCGCCCAGCTCGACCTGCTGATCCTCGGCGGCGGCGGCATCCTGTACGACCGGGAGGCCCGCCGCTACCTGCGCGTCGTCCGGGTCGCCCAGGAGCGGGGCCTGCCGCTGCTGACGTACGCGGTGGGGGTGGGACCGCTCAGCGACGGGGTCGACACCGGCATGGTCCGGGAGACCCTGGCCGACGCCATCGAGGTGACCGTGCGGGACCAGGAGTCCCGGATGGTGCTGGAGGAGGCGGGGCTGCTCAATCCGATCACCGTCACCGCCGACCCGGCGTTCCTGCTGGAACCCGAGGACTTCCCCGCCCGGCTGCTGCGCGAGGAGGGCGTGCCCGCCGGCAAGCGCCTGGTCGGACTGAGCGTCCGCGAGCCCGGCCGGGCCGCCGAGCGACTCGACGTCGACGGGTACCACCGGCTGATCGCGCAGATCGGCGACTTCCTGGTGCAGCGGATCGACGCCTACGTTCTCTTCGTCCCGATGGAGCGCGACGACATCCGGCACTCCCACGGCGTGATGTCCCACATGATCGCCGCCGACCGGGGCCGGGTCCTGCACGGCGACTACTCGCCCCGACAGGTGCTCGGCCTGATGAAGCACTTCGACCTGGCCGTCGGCATGCGGCTGCACTTCCTGATCTTCGCCGCGATGGTGGGCACGCCGTTCCTTCCCCTGCCGTACGCGGGAAAGGTCTTCGACCTGGCCCAGCGGCTCGGGGTGCCGGCGCTGCGGGGCGTGGAGCGGGAGGTGGAGGGCCCGCTGCTCGCGGAGGTCGACCGGCTCTGGGACGAACGCGAGTCCCGGGCGGAGTCCACCGCCCGCCTGGTCGCCGAGGTCTGCGACCAGGCCCGGGGCACCTCGCAGGTCACCCGGGCGGTGCTGGAGAGCCTGCGGTCCCGGGCGCTGGCCCGGATGGAGGCCTGACCGCCCCGGTGCCACCTCGGACCGCTCAGACCGCCGGGCCGCGCCAGCGGTAGCAGTACTCGTCGCCGACGGATTCCAGCTCGTAGATCTGCGCGTCGGCCAGCCCGCCGGGGCCGAGGTGGTGATGGGTCAGTGGCGGACGGTTGTTGCTGTCCAGCTCGACGACGACCGACTCGCCGTCCGCCGGGCCGTCCGCCAGCGGGATCCGCACCGTTGATGCCATGGGCCCATCCTGCCCCGGCGATCGCCGCGCCGCAGGATTTGCCGGCAGCGGCCCGGGCGGGCGGGGGTCTACGGTTCAGGAATGGCGGACATCGAGATCGACCCCAGGCTTGCGCCGGTCCTGGCCCGCACCGGCGACGAACGGGCCGTGCTGACGGCGTTCCTCGACTTCCACCGGGGCATCGTGCTGCGCAAGGTGCGCGGCCTGGCCGACGTCGACGCCCGCCGCCGGCTGGTGCCGTCCGCGACCACCCTGGCCGGCCTGCTCAAGCACCTGACCCTGATCGAGCGGAACTGGTTTCCGATCCTGCTCGACCCCGCCCCCGGGGAGGTCTTCCCGACCGCCGAGGAGGACGCGGCCGCCAGCTTCGCCGTGGACGAGGGGGAGACCCTCGACGCGCTCGTCGACGCGTACGAGCGGGCCTGCGCGCGGTCCCGGGAGGTAGCGGCCCGGTTCCCGCTGGAACACGTCGTGCCGCACCCCCAGCTCGGCGAGGTGTCGCTGCGCTGGATCCTGGTGCACATGATCGAGGAGACGGCCCGGCACGCCGGCCACGCCGACATCCTCCGCGAGCTGACCGACGGCGAGACCGGCGTGCTCTGAGTCAGCCGCGCGGCAGCAGCCCCGGCGGGTACTCCATCCCGTCGTGGGTGCAGGCCGCGGCGGCCACCGCCGCCGCGTAGGCCGCCGCGTCGGGCAGCGCCGCGCCGCGCAGCCGGCCGGCGACCAGCCCGGCGGCGAAGGCGTCCCCGGCCCCGTTGGTGTCCACCACCGGCGCGGCCGGCACGGTGGCCGGCACCCGTACCGGCGCGCCGCCGCCCGGGTGCAGGTCGGCGCCGTCCGCGCCCCGGGTCACCACCACCGTGCGCGGCGCCAGCCCGGCGGCCACCGCCGGGGCCCGGCCGCCCAGGTGTACGCCGCTGACCAGGACCAGGTCCGCGGCCTCGGCGAACGGACGGTGGTAGGGGTTCCGCCCGTCCCAGTCGTGCAGGTCGGTGGAGAGCGGCACCCCGTCGGGCAGCGCGGCGCGCAGCACCGGCAGCCGGTCCCGGGCCCAGTCCATGATCGAGACGTGGACGTGGGCGGCGTCGCGCACCAGCTTCGCCAGCTCGTCCTCGGCGAACGGCGCCGCCGGGCCGGTCCACGGGGACGGGTCGTACAGCGACATCCGCCGCCCGGCCGGGTCGACCAGGTTCACCGACTGCCGGGTGCCGCCCGGGTTGTCGACCAGCACCGTGTGCACCGAGGTGCGGGCCAGCGCCGCGCGTACCACCTGGCCGGCGGGATCGGTGCCGAGCACGTCCACCAGGGCGACCCGCAGCCCGAGTGCGTGCGCGGCCAGGGCCACCCCGGCGCCGGTGTTGCCGATCCGGGCCTCGATCGGCGGGACGATGAGCGAGTCGGCGGCGGGGGGCGGGATCGCGGGCACGCGTACCCGCAGATCCACCCCCAGGCCGCCGACCACGAGCAGGTCGAACATGGCGCCGACGCTAGCCGGTGGCCGCCGCCTATCCTTGGGCCGGGCGTCGACGAGGGGGAGCGTGTGCTGGTCATCCACGGGTTGTGGCTGGTCGGCGTCGGTCTCGCCGTCTGGGCGGAGGACAGCGCCGCGCCGGCCCGGGCGCCGCGCCGGCCCGGCCGGGCCCCGCGCGAGCGCCCCCACCCGTTCGCCGCCGGCCACGCCACGCTCACCGCCGCGCTGGGCGACGTCCCGGCCGGGGCCGGCTCGCTGCCGCTCACCCTGCCCACCCGGGCCGGATCCCCGCTGGACTCGCCCGAGCTGGTGCGGACCACCGTCGCCGAACCGGTCCGCGGCCCGGTCACCCTGGCCGGGTGGCGGGTGCCCGTCCTGACGTACGCCCCGGACGAGGCGCTGACCCTGCTGCGCGCACTCGACGGGGCCGCCGCCGTGCCGGGCGCCACCCTGCGCCACCTCGCCGAGCTGGCCGAGTTCGCGGTCGACCTGGTGTCCCGGGGGCGGCTGCTGCCCGCAATGGCCGAGTCGGCTCCGTGTGACGGCGGCGCGGTGGCGGTGGCCCGGGCGGTCTGGCGGCCGCTGCTCACCGGCACCGACGCCGGCTGGGCCCGCTCGCTCGCGCTGGCCCTGCCCCCGGCCGCCCGGTCCGCCGGCGGGCCGCTGTCCGTCCTCGACCCCGGACCGGCGTCGCAGAAAGCCCACCCGGCGTCCGCCGCCGGACCGGTACTCACCGATGGGCGTGGACCCGGCCGGGCCGGTGCGTCCGGCAGTCCCGGGGCGGCGGATCCCGGGGCGGGCGCGCTCGTCGCCGACGCGCTGGACGCGCTCACCGACGCCGCCGCCCGGGCAGCGCTGGCCGACACCGACCTGGCCCGGGGCGGGCGCCGCGACGGGGTGGTCGCCGGCTGGCTGACCGCGCTGTCCGGGCCGGACCGGGATTTCACCGCCGACCCCGCCGCGCTGGCCACCCTCCGCGCCGAGCTGGACGACTGGCAGCGCGACGCCGCCGGTGGGGCGGTGCGGGCCAGCTTCCGGTTGGTCGAGCCGCCGGCCGAGGAGATCGTCGAACCGCTGGTGGTGGTGCCGGCCGACCCGGCCACGGTGGTCCGGCCCGCCGGTCGCTGGCGGGTCGAGTTCGGCCTGCAGGCCGCCGACGAGCCGAGCCTGCACGTCGACGCCGCCCAGGTCTGGCGGGCGCCGGAGACCGTACCCGCGCTCGCCGGCCGTCGCGACGACCCGCAGGAGACCCTCCTGGCCGAGCTGGGCCGCGCCGGCCGGCTCTGGCCCGCGCTGGACGCCGCGCTGCGCACCCCGGCCCCGGAGGAGCTGGAGCTGGACGCCGAGGGCGCGCACCGGTTCCTGCGCGACGGCGCACCGGTGCTGCACGCCGCCGGCTTCGGGGTGCTGCTGCCCGGCTGGTGGCAGCGGCCGTCGACGCGACTCGGCGCCCGGTTGCAGGCCCGGGGGCGTACCGCCCCGGGCACCGTCGCCGGTGCCGCCGGCGGGCTCGGGCTGGACGCCCTGGTCGACTACCGGTGGGAGGTGGCGCTCGGCGACGAGACGCTGGACGCCGACGAGCTGGCCGCGCTGGCCGCGCTGAAGACCCCGCTGGTGCGGCTGCGCGGCCGCTGGGTGGAGCTGGACCCGAAGCGGCTCGCCGCCGGGCTGCGGCTGCTGCGGTCCGCCGGCGAGCTGACCGTCGCCGACCTGCTCCGGCTCGGCCTGTCCGGGGCCGACCGGCCCGAGGCGCTGCCGGTGCTGGAGGTGACCGCCGACGGGCCGCTGGGCGACCTGCTCGCCGGGGAGGCCGAACGGCGGCTCACCCCGCTCGACCCGCCGCCGGGCTTCAAGGGCACCCTGCGCCCGTACCAGCGGCGGGGGCTGGCCTGGCTGGCCTTCCTCCAGTCGCTCGGGCTCGGCGGGGTGCTCGCCGACGACATGGGGCTGGGCAAGACGGTGCAGCTACTGGCCCTGCTCGCCGGGGACCCGCCGGCGGCCGGGCCGACCCTGCTGGTCTGCCCGATGTCGCTGGTCGGCAACTGGCAGCGGGAGGCGGCGAAGTTTACCCCCGGGCTGCGCGTGCACGTGCACCACGGCGCGGACCGGGCGCGCGGCGCGGAGTTCACCGAGGCGGTGCACGCCGCCGACCTGGTGGTGACCACCTACTCGGTGGCGGCCCGGGACGCCGTCGCGCTCGCCTCGATCGGCTGGCACCGGGTGGTGGTGGACGAGGCGCAGGCGATCAAGAACGCCTCGACCCGGCAGGCCGAGGCGGTCCGGTCGCTGCCCGCGCGGCACCGGGTCGCGGTCACCGGTACGCCGGTGGAGAACCGGCTGGCCGACCTCTGGTCGATCATGCAGTTCGCCAACCCCGGGCTGCTCGGTCCGGCCGCCGGCTTCCGGAAGGCGTACGCGGTGCCGATCGAGCGGCACGGCGACGCCGAGGTCGCCGCCCGGCTGCGCCGGATGACCGGCCCGTTCGTGCTGCGCCGGCTCAAGACCGACTCCTCGATCATCTCCGACCTGCCGGAGAAGCTGGAGATGGAGGTGCTCTGCAACCTCACCGCGGAGCAGGCCTCGCTCTACCGGGCCATCGTGGACGACATGCTGGCGAAGATCGAGTCCAGCGACGGGATGGAGCGCCGCGGCCTGGTGCTGGCCACCATGACCCGGCTCAAGCAGGTCTGCAACCACCCGGCGCAGCTGCTGCGCGACGGCTCGGCCCTGCCCGGGCGCTCCGGCAAGCTGGAACGGCTGGAGGAGATCCTCGACGAGGTGCTCGCGGCGGGGGAGAAGGCCCTGCTCTTCACCCAGTACGCCGAGTTCGGCGCGATGCTGCGCGGGCACCTGTCGGCCCGGTTCGGCCGCGAGGTGCTCTTCCTGCACGGCGGGGTCGGCAAGGCGGACCGGGACGCGATGGTGACCCGGTTCCAGTCGCCGGACGGCCCGGCCGTCTTCGTGCTGTCGCTCAAGGCCGGCGGCACCGGGCTGACCCTGACCGCCGCCAACCACGTCGTCCACGTCGACCGGTGGTGGAACCCGGCGGTGGAGGACCAGGCCACCGACCGGGCGTTCCGGATCGGCCAGCGTCGCCGGGTCCAGGTACGCAAGTTCGTCTGCGCCGGCACGGTGGAGGAGAAGGTGGCCGCGATGATCGCCGACAAGCGCAGCCTGGCCGCCTCGGTGGTGGGCAGCGGCGAGCAGTGGGTCACCGAGCTGTCCACCGCCCAGCTGCGCGAGCTGTTCGCGCTGGAGGCCGGGGCGGTGGTCGAGTGACCGTCCCCGACCGCACGCCACCGCCCGGCGACCGGGCGCCGGACGCCGACGCGGGCGTGGCCGGCCGGTTCGCCGACTTCGGCCCGCCCCGGCGGGTCGACGGCGGGCTGAAGGCGCGCAGCACCCGGGGCGCGATCGGGGTCTCCTGGTGGTCGCGGCGCTTCCTGGAGGTACTGGAGTCGTTCGCCCTCGGCACCCGGCTGACCCGTGGCCGGTCGTACGCCCGCAAGGGCCAGGTGCTGCGGCTCGACGTGACGCCCGGCCGGGTCGAGGCCACCGTGCAGGGCTCCCGGGCGGAGCCGTACCGGGTCGGCATCGAGCTGCCGGTGTTCCCGGCGGCGCTCTGGGAGCGGGTCGAGCGGGACCTCGCCGCGCAGGCGTTCTTCAGCGCCCGGTTGCTCGCCGGTGACCTCCCGGCGGAGCTGGAGGAGGTGTTCGCCGACGCCGGCGCCCCGCTCTTCCCGAGCGGGGTGGCGGAGCTGACCCAGCGGTGCAGCTGCCCCGACTTCGCGGTGCCCTGCAAGCACCTGGCGGCGACCTTCTACCTGCTCGCCGAGGCGTTCGACGCGGACCCGTTCCAGCTGCTGCACTGGCGCGGCCGTGGCCGGGCCGAGCTGCTGGACCGGCTGCGTGCCCTGCGCGCCGGCGCGACCGACCCCGCCGGCGCGCCGGGACCGTCCGGTCCGGACACCGGCGCGCCGGACGCGGCCGTCGCCGGCCCGACACCCCACGCGAGACCGGTCCCGGCCGCCGGGGCGGCGCGGGTGCTCGCCGGACTGCCCGCGATCGGGTTGGACGAGGCGGTGGACCGGTTCTGGCTGCCGCCGGTGCCGCTGCCGGACCGGCCGCCCACGCTGGCGACCGGCCCCGAGCTACTGCTGCGGCAGCTCGGCGCGCCCGCGCCCGCCATCGGCGGCCCCGGTCTGCTGGAGCGGCTGCGCCGGGCCTACCGGACCTTCGGCCGGTCCTGACTCCGCCCCCGGCGGGTCGTGGACAGTCGCCGTCCGCAGTGGACGCCGACCGCCCACGATCTCGATCCGGGCGACGTGGAGGCGCCGGTGCCGGGCCGTGGTGGCCGGCGGGTCATAGCCAGCGGCGGCGGAAGCGCCACATCAGGGCGGCGTTGGCCGCCAGTACGACGGCGCAGATCGCCCCGGCCATCCGTCCGGCCAGTACGGTCATCGCCGGCAGTGACGCCCAGAGCACGATCGTCAGGATCATCAGCCAGCGCCCGCGTCGGGCTCGCGCCCGATGGTCGAGTCTCGCGAAGAACTTCGGGTCGCTCTCCCGGAGCTGCCGGGTGATCTGTTCGAATCTGCGCTGATCCTCTTTGCTGAGCATGGCGATGCCTTCCCCTCACGGCTTCAGCGGTCCGGCGGCTTACCCGCTGTTGCGGCGGCTCACGCCCTCCCGCTGCTGCCACTTTGCGCCGCCGGTGGGGCGACCGGACGCGGGTCAGGAACGGCTCAGCGCGGGCTTATCCCTTCCTTAAGTTTGACTGTGCCCGTGAACGCGGCTAAAAGCGTCGCGTGGGCCGGAAACGTTACGTCGCGGCCCGGGGGGACCGAGTCGCCCCTGCTCCGGACGTCGGTGCTCGCCAGGGCGGAAACCGGGCCCCCGGAGGGCGCGCTGAGCGGTGTCTTAAGTGCCGCCCGGAACCGCTGGTGAGCGCCTTGAAGGCCCCCCACCCCTTGGTTACCTTCCCGTAGCAACCCCCTCAGGCAACAGTCGCCGCACCCTCCGCCCCGCTCCGGTCGCAGCGTGTCGGCGCCTTGAAGAAATCGGGATTGGTGCATGGCCGACCAGAATGTGCCACCGCGCGGACCGTGGGAAGACCGCGGCTGGACTGCTGGACAACACCCCACCCCGGACGGATACCGCGACGTCCACCGCTCGACCCCGTACGCCGTGCAGTACCAGGGCCAGGTCGACCCCGGCCAGCCGCACGCCGGGTACGCCACCCAGCCGGCCCCCCGCGGCCCGCAGTGGGTCGGCCCGGAGGGCCTGGGTCGGCAGTCGTTCCACCAGCCGGCCGGCACCGGGCTGCCCCCACTGGACGACGGCGACGAGCCCGGCGGCCGGGTCGGCCGGCGGCGCGCCCTGGCCGCGATCGGCGGCACCGCCGCCGTGGTCGCCGGCGGCGCCGCCCTCGCGATGAACTCGTCGGTGCGCGGCTTCTTCGGCGGCGACGACGCGGTGGCGGGCGACGCCACCGGCACCACCGTCACCGACGGCACCGCCGCCCGTCCCAGCGGGCAACAGGCGAGCACGGTGCGCACCTACACCGAGCAGAACGAGAGCTACATGGGCTCCCGGGCCGGGGCCGCACTGAAGAAGAACTCCCCCACCGGCGGGCGGACCTTCTCCGGCCCGGCCGCCGCGGCGGCGGAGACCCCGGTGACGGTGAAGACCGTGCTGGCCAAGGACCCGGTCCGGCACCTCGCCAGCCGGGCCACCTTCGGCGCCTCGCCCAAGACCCTCGCCGACATCCGCCGGCTGGGCATCGACGGCTGGCTCCGCTGGCAGCTCGACCCGGAGAAGATCGCGCCGAGCCCGGCCGAGCTGAAGCTGGCCGAGCTGCCCAGCCTCAAGCTGAGCCCGGTGCAGCTGCGCGAGCAGCGCGACCAGCTCAACGACAAGGGCGTGCAGCCGGAGCGGGAGATGGTGGACGCCACCATCGCCCGCCAGATCTGGTCCGAGCGGCAGCTCTTCGAGGTGATGGTCGACTTCTGGAACGACTTCCTGCACGTCGCCGCCGACTTCGACGGCGGCGAGGTCTACCGCAACTCGTTCGACCGGGACGTCGTGCGGGCCAACGCGCTGGGCAGCTACCCGGAGATGCTGGTCGCCGCCAACAAGCACCCCGCGCTGCTGCTCTACCTGAGCCAGAACGACTCCCGCAAGGACGCCATCAACGAGAACCTCGCCCGGGAGAACCTCGAGCTGTACTCGGTCGGTGTCGACGGCGGCTACACCGAGAAGGACGTGCGGCAGGCGGCCATGCTCCAGACCGGCCGCGGTGTCCAGGACGGTAGGTACGTCTTCCGCGCCGACCAGCACTACCTGGGCAAGGTCAAGATTCTCGGCTTCAGCCACGCGAACGCCTCGGCGGACCCGAAGAAGGCCGACGCGGTCATCGACTCGTACATCCGCTACATCGCGCTGCACCCGTCGACCGCCCGGTACGTGGCGCGCAGTCTCGCCACCCGGTTCGTCTCGGACACCCCGCCGAAGTCCCTGGTGGACCGGCTGGCCAAGACGTACACGGTCAACAAGGGCATGGTGAAGCCGCTGCTGATGACGCTCTTCAGCTCCTCGGAGTTCTGGGCGGCGGTGGGGCAGAAGGTGCGCCGGCCGATGGAGTACCTGATCGCCACCTACCGGACGCTCAACGTCCGGCCGGAGGCGTCGCGGGGCTTCAAGTCCGACGGCGGGCGCCCGGCGTTCGCCCGGGGGCTGCGCCAGGTCCACGACAAGCTGCGCGAGCTCGGCCAGTACCCGATGGGCCAGCCCACGCCGGACGGCTACCCCGACGTCTACGTCGCCTGGACCTCGGCCGGCACCATGGTCAACGGCTGGAACGAGGCCGCCGACCTGCTCAACGGCTACCGCACCGAGTTCACCTACACCAGCGCGGAGAACCTGGTGGCGAAGCCGCCGGCGACCGCCGGGGCGTACGTGGACGCGCTCGCCCAGCGGCTGGTGCACCAGAAGCTGAGCGCCAAGGAGAAGGCGCTGATCCTCGGTGTCGCCGGCGTGCCGGCCGCCGCCAAGGTCGACGCGACGTTCAACGGGGCCGTCACCGCCGTCGCGCGGGCGATCCTCGCTTCCCCCCAGCACCACCTCCGGTGAGGCACCCGATGGAGAAGACTGTGCACTCGTTCCCCCTGCACCCCGAATGCCCCGACCTGCGGCGGCTGGCCGACGACCCGGCCGCGGCGCTGCTGCGCGCCGAGGCCGACATCGTCGCCGCCGAGAGGGCCGCCGAGGCCGACCGCTACCGCCGGCTGGAGGACCTGGAGGAGGCCCAGCAGGACGGGCGGGGGGTGACCCGGCGGACCTTCGTCGCCGGCGCCGCCGCCACCGCCACCGCGCTGGCCACCGCGCAGTTCGTCACCACCTCGGCGTCGTTCGCGGCGACCAAGACCGGCACCCTGATCCACGTCTTCCTCTACGGCGGGTTGGACGGGCTCAGCCTGGTCGCCCCGGACAACGACCCGGTGCTGGCCAAGGCGCGGCCCGACCTGCTGCTCGGCAACGACTCGCTGGCCCTGGGCCGCGGCTTCAAGCTGACCAGCGCGTTCCAGCCGCTGGAGCAGTGGCTCAAGGCCGGCCAGCTCGGTTTCATCCCGGCGGTCTCCGACGAGCGGCTGTCCCGCAGCCACTTCCAGGCCGCGGACGCCTGCAACCTGGGCGGCCTGCCCAACGAGACCGGCGGCCGGGGCTGGCTGGACAGCCTGGTCGACACCCTGGGCAAGGGCACCGCGTTCCGCAGCGTCGGCATCGGCAGCACGCTGCCCCGGTCGCTGGTGGGCACCAACGGCGCGTTGTCGATCAACAACGTCGGCTCGCTGCGGCTCAACGGCGACGAGAAGTACCGGGCGGCCACCGAGAAGGCGATCCGGGGCCTGTTCACCGGGATCAACCACCCCGTCCAGGAGGCGGTGCTCGACGGCATGGGCGCGCTGGCCACGGCGCAGCGGCTGGCGGCCAAGCCGTACCAGCCGGCGGCCGGGGTGAGATACGAGGGCGTCGGGTCCGCGTTCCAGCAGCTCGCCCAGCTGATCAAGGGTGGGGCGAACGTCCGGGTGGCCACCGTCGGCATGGGCGGCTACGACACCCACGAGAACCAGGGCACCCGCGACGGCGGCCAGCTGCACCGGCGGCTCAACGAGCTGGCCACGGCGATGGCGGCGTTCTTCACCGACCTCGGTGACCGGGCCGCCGACGTCACCGTCATGGTGTCCAGCGAGTTCGGCCGCCGGGTCGCCTCCAACAGCGGCGGCACCGACCACGGCCACGGCGGCGTCGTCACCCTGCTCTCCGGCCGCAAGCTCGCCGGCTCGCTGCTCGGCACCTGGAACGGATTGAACGATCTCGACAGTGGCGACGTACCTGAGTACAACAACATGTTCAACGTCTACGGAAGCGTGGCGCAGGGGCGGTTCGGCCTGACCAACGCCGAGGTGGACAAGATCTTCCCGAGGCAGAAGTACACCCCCATGAAGCTGTACGCGTGACGTACCAGGACACGTACGCCGGCGGCCGCCGTACCGGGAGCTCGTTCCGGCACGGCGGCCGTTCGGCCGCCCCCGTACCCCCGACACCGGCGCTGCCCCGGCGCGGGCCCGGCGGCCGACGGGCGGTGTCCGCGCTGTTCTGGCTCGGCCTGGTGGCCAGCGTGCTGCCCTGGTGGCTGGACACTCCGGCCGGCGCGCTGGCCGACACCGGCGACGTGCTCACCGCCGCCGGGCGGATCACCGGCCTGGTCGCCGGCTACCTGCTGCTGGTGCAGGTGCTGATGATGAGCCGCCTCGGCGCGCTGGAACGCTGGCTCGGCGGCGAGCGGATCTCCCGGCTGCACCGGGACGTCGGCGCCACCCTGCTCGTCGCGGTGCTCGCTCACATGTCGCTGCTGCTGGTGGCCTACGCCGAGGCCGACGAGCAGTCGGTGGTGGGCGAGGTGGGCGTGCTGCTGCGCGACTACGAGGACATGCTCTCCGCGTTCGCCGCCGCCGGCATCATGGTGCTGGTCGGCCTCACCGGCGTCCGGGCGATCCGCACCCTGCTGCCCTACGAGCTCTGGTACCACCTGCACCTGACCAGCTACGCGGCCCTGCTGCTGGGCTTCGGCCACCAGTTCAGCAACGGCGCCCAGCTCTTCCAGCCCGGGCCGGTGCGCACCGGCTGGATCACCGCCTACCTGCTGGTGGTCGCGGCCCTGGTCTGGGGGCGGCTGGTCGCCCCGCTGCGCTTCAACCTGCGCCACCGGCTCCAGGTGGCCGACGTGGTGGCCGAGACCCCGGACACCATCTCGATCTACCTGACCGGCGCGCGGCTCAACCAGATCGACATGCTGGGTGGGCAGTACTTCCGCTGGCGGTTCCTCACCCGCGGCTGCTGGTGGCAGTCGCACCCGTTCTCGCTCTCCGCCGCGGCCAACGGCCGCTGGCTGCGGCTGACCGTCAAGGTGGTCGGCGCGCACACCGCCGACCTGCGCGACCTCGACCCGGGCACCCGGGTCTGGGCGGAGGGACCGTCCGGCACCTTCACCGCCGCGCACCGCACCCGGGAGCGGGCCCTGCTGATCGCCGGCGGCAGCGGCATCGCCCCGCTGCGGGCGATGCTGGAGGAACTGCCGCCCGGCGCCGCGCTGATCTACCGCGCCCGCACCCCCGCCGACGTGCTGCTGCACCACGAACTGGACTGGCTCGCCCAGGCCCGCCAGGTCTCCGTCTGGTACGTCATCGGCTCCCGCGACGACGCCGGCCCCCGCCAGGTGATGAACCCGGAGGGGCTGCGCCGGCTGGTGCCCGACGTGGCCCGCCGCGACGTCTACCTCTGCGGTCCGTCCGGGCTGGTCGAGGAGTCGGTGCGGGTGCTGCGCGCCGCCGGCGTGCCCCGCCGGCAGATCCACCTCGCCACGTTCGAGCTGTAGAAAGGGCACCCGACATGCGTCGCGCGATCCTCGCGATCACCGGTCTGGCCGCCAGTACCAGCGCGTTGGTGGTGCTCAAGGGCTCCCCGGACGCCAGCCAGGTCGCCCAGGACCTCCCGGCCGACCGGGCGTCCGTCGCCCCGGCGGCCGGCGACCCGGGCGCGGCCGGCGGGGTCCGCCCGGCGCCGCGCCCCTCCGCCTCCGGCCGCGCCCCGGCGGCGCGCCCCA